>NMQN01000577.1 GCA_003575245.1 Candidatus Atribacteria bacterium 1244-E10-H5-B2
CACAGGAACGGAACTGAAACTATTTTAAATTAAAGGAGGTGAAATATGAATATACGATTACCAATTAAACTGAAACCAGGCGGTCAAAAAAAAGGAGCAAAGGAAGAATATATAGATTCATTGCGGGTATTTGCAGAGGATATAAAGGAAGCACAAAGGGGGATAGACTTTCAAATGAGTGCCAGGGGTTGGTGCTATATCATGGAACAGTTTGGCTTGGAAAAAAGTGATTTTGACGATGGAGAGCAATTCATTAAAGAGTGTCGGATATATGGATTTTTGAAGCCAGGTTTTATCTTGGAAGAAGAAGGTCATAAGGTTGTGCAACAACCCGATGAAAGTGAATCAGCAGAAGATTTTGTTAAAGGCCAATATGATATGTGGCAAACTGCGGGTGATTATTTTAAATCTTCCTGGGAGTTTTATAACGGTATAAGTTTTTGGGAGGCACAAGACTGTTATATTCAATTATTGGTCGAGAAAGTTGATCTAAAATCATTATTTATGGGGATTTGTAACAAGTATAAAATACCGATAGCAAACCTTCGTGGTTCTGGAAGTATAGAACAGAAAGCAGTAATGGCCATGAACTTCCAGTTAGCAGAAGAGAAAGGTAAGAAACTAATATTGTTTGCCTGTGGTGATTTCGACCCACCAGGGCAGGAAATAAGGAAGGTTTTAAAAGGGCACTTTGAAAAATATAGCACTTTCACCGGCTGGGATCCTAAGAATCTTATTGTCGATCCAATTGGATTGACCTTTAGGTTCATTCAGGAGAACAATCTTACTTGGATAGATAACTTAGAGAGTAGTGGTGAAAGGGCCTTGGATGATCCTAAGGGTAAAGTATGGAAAGATAATAGGTTCAATATAAGGGAATATGTTGCCCAATATGGGGCAAAGAAGTGCGAAGCCAATGCAATAGTAGTAGCTCCGAAACTAGGGCGAAAAATGCTCCAAGACGCTGTGAATAAGTGGTTGGGGAAAGATGCTTATAAGGATTATGAAGAGGCTTTAGAGATTGAACGAGAAAGGGCTAGAGAACTAATTGAAGAAAAGGGAAGAGGAGAGCATGAAGGAAATGGATCATAAAAGGATATACGTATCTGCTCCGAAAAGTGCAAGAACTTTTAGAGCAGAAAGACGAATAGAAATAAGAGCAGATAATATCGGATTATTAGCGAGGTTTAATCACGATAAGAAGATATGGGAAGCATGGAAAATCAAAGATCCAAAAGCATTTATAAAAGAGCCTACTTTAAAAGTGTATGAGGGAAGAAAAGTAGAGGAATTCTTAAAAAATTACAAAAGATAAGTCAGGGGCTATTCTGAGCAAATTATTAAATAAATATAAGGAGGATTTTAGAAATGATGACAGTAGTTGAATATATTCGTTGCAGTGCTTGTGGTGAACAGGTAGAGATTCAATACGACTGGATTACTGGACACTACGAAGGAGAATGTCCTTCCTGTCGGAAATGGTTTTCAGGCTCTAAGTAAAGGCCTTGCAAAGAACTAAGAATAAATTTAAGGAGGTGAGAGAATAATGGAATTTAATAAAAGGTTACTAAAGATTTTAGACAAAGAAATCCTGACCGAAAAGGAATTTGAATTTGTGGAAGAACACGAAGACGTAAAAAGCGTAGAGAATTATGGGAGGAGTGGAAGATATCCAAAAAAATATGTTTATGATGTGACCCTAATAAATGGGAAACGGTATGATATTTATTTAAAAGGGGAAAATATTAATGGATAAATACATAAAATTTAAGGAGGAGGAAAAGAATATGAAATTTAGATATGCTAAAAATGATTTTTTTGGTGATGATGGTTGGATAAAATTTAGCGGGTTTAAGGTGGCCATTGGGGGGAATGGTGAATTAGAGTACTGCGATCCGTTAAAAAATAAAAGTTATTACGAACAGAATCCATATTATACAATTGTAGAGATAACCCCTGATGAAAATAATATTCAAGACGATATAAATTTATTTGAAAAAATGATAAAGGAAAAGCTTACAGAAAAATTATCCCTAATTTAGTTTTAGTAAAAAATTTAAGGAGGATTTGAAATGATAAAGAAAAAAGAAGCAAAAGGATTGACTCAAGTGTTCACAGTTTTATTTAAAGATCTAAAAAAACAAGGGGTTAAAATCGAAAAAGCGAAAGTTATTGAATTAAAACCACTTAAACCGATTGAAGAGGAGGCTCAAAATGAAAACCATATTTGAAAATGAATACGGTGTATCTTGCGTAAGGATGGAAAAAGGGGAAGATTTCCCAGGAACCAAAGGAATTACGAATAAAAAAGGCTATTACATCTACTCGCCTAATCAAGGACAATCTTGGACATATCTGGGAATTATCCCGCCTACGGATGGGTGGCTTGAAGAAAGATACGGAAATGATCATAAAATTAAAGAAAAAAGGAGGTAAATGAAATGAAAAAACTTACAGTAATCCGTGTAATAAATAGCTACACCGGGGAAGATGGCTGGGGTTATGACTGTGTAGAAGGCTCAGACGATAATATCTATCACGTAAAACAAGAGCCTGATGGCAATTGGAAAGCCGGGGATGATATTACAACCGCGGAAAAGAAAAAAGAATAAAAAAAGAGGACAGGGGAAGATCCCTCCGGTTAAAATATGTACCTGTAGAAACAATTTTAACTTTCGGGATCTTTCCCCGGCCTCTCTATCTTAACATTTCTTAGCTGTTAAGAGAAGGGAGTAAATAGAATGATATATTTTTTATTGGTAATTTTTCTGTTGTTTGTAGTTGGTATAATCTATCTTGTATCTAAAAAGCCAGAAAAGCTGACCAAAAAACAGAAAGATTCTGTAAGAAAAAAATCAGGTAGATTTAGGTGGTAATAAGCGGATGCAAAAAATAAAGGAGAATTTAAAATGAATTATTACATTTGTAGAAGATGTGGAACTTTATATTGTGGTTGGGCAGATAATAAATTTTGCCAGAAGTGTGGAGGATTGTTGAAAGCGGTTTCACAGGAAGAATTTTATTCAGAGAAAAAAGAAGTTATATAAAAGGGGATTAGTTTTAATATGGAACACCTGGATCGTTTTATACAAATGACTGAAAAACTAAAAAATATATAGAGCAGGTTAGTTAAAATATACAATATGCTCGTATTGTAATAATAAATAAAGGAGTAAAAAAAATGATTAATCAAGAAAAAATAAAGGAACTCACAAGAAAAGTACGTGAGATAAATGAGATAGTATCAAAGTTAGATCCT
>NMQN01000818.1 GCA_003575245.1 Candidatus Atribacteria bacterium 1244-E10-H5-B2
GTCTTTCTGATCCACTATATAAAAATCCATAGTACCATTGTAGGCATCAATTATCACCTTGACCGAATTTCTAATATAATTAAAGTAACCCCCCCTAATAGGAGTAGAGTAAGGATAATTACTTGATATGGTATAAGCATCCTGTATCCAGAACAATTTCCCTTCTTTAGAAATTACCATATAAGGATCTTTGTCATAACTCAGGGAAGGAACTACTTTCTTAACTCTCTCCTGAATATTACGATTGATCATAATTCGACTCTCGGGAGTAAGATTAGTGGTAAGCAAAATCTGCGGATTAGAATATTTTATAGAAAACAGAATCCTTCTCCACAGAGAGGAGACCGGCATCCCACCATTACCGGCATAGGTACTGTAGACATTCTCATCTCCTTTAGGATAATCAAACTCTTTGGCTTTAGTCTTTACAATTACATAACCTTTAGTTATCTCTCCATAATAAATCTCTGGTCTTGTAATCTCCAAATTTACACTGGAGACCGGAGGAATATCTTTAATCAATAAATAGGGAAGGCCTTCACCGCTAATCTTATTAACCGGATTTACCACTACTCCATAGCCGTGAGTGTAAGTTAATACCTCATTTATCCAGGTTCTGGCCTGTTCTGGTATCTTGTCTTTATCTAATTCTCGGGGAGAAACCATCACTTGCTGATAATTTCCGTTAAAATAATAACGGTCCATATCTACACTATAAAAATCATAATACAGCCGGATGGCCTGAATCTGCCTTAAAGTCTGTTTTATAGGTCTCCAATCCCAGAGCCTAATATTTCTAATAGTCTCATCATTTTTTTCAATATCCTCGAAGCTTATCTCTTCCTTAACTGGAAATTTCTCCTCCCTAATCTTATCTAAACCATAGGCTAATCGGGTAGCCTCAATATTATTTAATATATAAGGTCTCTCCTTGGTGCCCTCATTAGGTAAAACTATCGCTCTCTGCACAATTTCAGGATAGACCCCTCCCATCAAGACAGAGACACCAATCAATACCGCCAATCCTAAAGCTGGCAACCTCCAATTTTCTTTCCTGGCAGTTACAAAAAACAGCACCGCGCAAACTAAAGCTAAAACCATTAAAATCCTCAACGCCAAAAGATTGGCGTGGATTTCAGTATAACCCGCTCCGAAGATAACCCCTCGAGTAGAGTAGAGAATCTTAAAGGCATTTAACCAGTACTGCCAGGACTTTAAAATTAATATTAAGCCGATAAGTAAGGAAAGATGCACTTTGACCGGGGTTTCAATAATAAGTTTTTTATATTCATATTTTACCGCTCTTTTAATAACATAAATAGCAGCCACTACAACAGTAATAAGGGTAAGGGCAAAAGATAGCCAATTCCTGACGAATTCCCAGAAAGGCAGACTGAACATATAAAAACCGATATCCCGATTGAAGATAGGGTCAGATGTTCCAAATGAAGTCCTGTTTAAATAAATCAGAATCTTTTCCCAGCTGGCGCCCTCGGAGAATCCCATAAAGAGCGCAATAATCAGGGAAAACCATAAAACAAATTTTTTATTTATCTGAATATTTTGCAGACTTTTATATAGTTGAATCTCCGGCCTTTCAAACTCATCCTGGCTTATTTCCACCTGAAACTCAGGAGCAAAACGTCGAGCAAAAGAAAGATTTATAAAAGACAATATAAAAAATGCTGCGGCAAAAAACAGCATGACTACCCCTTTAGTTAGTAGTATCTTCCAAAAAACAGCAACATATTGTACTGACTTAAACCATATTATTTCAATATAAATTGAGGCCATCGCACCCACGATTATTACCACTAAGAAAATTATTCCAATAACTATCCATCTTAAATTTTTCGCTTTATTTGCCATCTCTCTCCTCCAATTTTTATTTTTTATATCTGTATTATATCATGCTACGCCAGTATTGCAATAAATATAAAAACCGTATCTCGTATCTCGTGAATCGTATCTCGCTAAGATAATAGAATATCGGGAAACAGAATGTAGAAAAAGGTACCAGATACTTTCTTTTACATTTTTAAAGTAAATTCTTATAGCACTTTAGACCATAGAGTGATTCGGTGCTTTTTACTGCCTTTACTATCGCCCGAGCCATCACCTCGGCTGCAATAGCTCCTACCACATTCACCCCGGCCTCTACCTCGCCGGTGGCCATACAAAAAATAGTATCTCCATCGAACATAGTATGAGCGGGACTTATAGTCCGGGCATAACCATCCTGGGCCATCATTGCTACTTTAGTTGCTCCGGCTTTAGTTAGTTTAGCATTGGTAGCTACTACCCCTATAGTGGTATTTTTTGAAAAATTACTTCCGCTTCTTTGAGGAAAATTTCTCAAAAATGACATGGTGTTAGCAACTTCTTTTTTGTTCTCACTTAAAACCCCGGCAATAATCTCTCCGCTTTCCGGGTCAACTACATCTCCAAAACAGTTCACTGCCACTATGGCTCCTATTATTAGCTCTTGAGACTTAAAGCTGGCCGTGCCCAAACCGCTCTTCATACAGCGAAGTCCGCCAAATATCTTTCCCACCGTTGCCCCGGTTCCTGCTCCAACATTGCCCTGTCTGGCTTCCGCATCAGAAGCATTAAGGCAGGCATCATAACCCATCTTAGCATCAGGTCTTACCCGGTAATCACCTACGCCCAGGTCAAAGAGAACTGCACCGGGAACTATAGGAACTTTGGTTAGCACCACATCAAAACCTATTTCTCTTTCTTCCAAATACTTCATAACCCCTGATGTCCCATCTAATCCGAAGGCGCTGCCTCCGCCCAGATAGACAGCATGGGCTTTATCTACCAGATTTACCGGATTTAAAAGATCGGTCTCCCGTGTGCTCGGAGCTCCTCCCCGTACATCTACCCCTGTTGTTGCTCCCTTTTCACAGATAATCACCGTGCAGCCGGTCCCGGCTTTTAAATCCTGACTGTGCCCTACTTTTATTCCCGGCACGTCTACTATGGCCTCTTTTAAAACTTTCGAATTTTTCTTATCATTCATCTCTCTTGTTCCCTGCTTTTAAGAGTATTTTATCAGAAGCTTCTATCTAATCTTTTTTTTAAATTATAGCTTATTATACTATTCGATAAAACGAATTAAAAATCCCCTTCCCTATGCTTTACCCCTTAAAAATTGCTCTTTTTTAGTCAAATTTCCACTCTTTTAAAATATGAAAAGGGTTTACGTTTTAACTATAAACAAGCTTTATAAATTGATATTACTTCTT
>NMQN01000171.1 GCA_003575245.1 Candidatus Atribacteria bacterium 1244-E10-H5-B2
TGCAATTCCACATTTAGCAATATCCCTATCACCATTAAGTTAGATATCATAAAGCTTCCCCCATAACTTAAAAAAGGCAGGGGTAGTCCGGTAGCCGGCAACATCCCCATAGCCATTCCAATATTCACTACTATATGAAAAAATAATAAAGACACCGCACCCGTAGCTAATAAAGTTCCTAATAAATCTCTGGCCTCTAAAGCAATCTTTATTCCCCGCCATAAAATAATGGCGTATAATCCCAATAATAAGATGGTTCCGACAAAGCCTAACTCTTCTCCTATTACAGAAAATATAAAATCAGTGTGTTGAGCAGGTAAAAAATTTAACTGACTTTGAATACCTCTAAAGATTCCATTCCCTAAAAAACCTCCTGAACCGATGGCAATCCTCGACTGTATAACATTATAGCCACCCCCCAAAGGATCCAGGTTAGGATTTAAAAATAAAATTAATCTATTTTTCTGGTAATCTTTTAAAAAAATCCACAAAACCGGAATAGAAGATAGGGCCGCTAAAAAAGTGAAAACTAAAAATTTTATCTTAACCCCTACCACAAACAACATTATTATAAGTATAGCTAAATATACTAACGAAGTTCCCAAATCTGGCTGCATAAACACCAATAAAATTAACAACCCGGTGTAAACGAAAGGTAGTAAATAATAAAAAAAATTATCCAATTTTGGTTTGTTTTTGGCTAAAAAATCTGTTAAAAACACTATTAAAGCGATTTTAGCAAACTCCGAGGGCTGAAAATCAAAAGGTCCTATAGCCAGCCAGCGCCTTGCCCCATAAATTGATCTACCAGAGATTATAACCATTATCAGTAAAACAATCACCCCAAAATAGATCACTTTAGAATATCTTTCCAAGTTATGGTAATCGAAAAAAATTATTATGGTTAAAAATATGAATCCTAACAACATCCATAAGGATTGCCTTTTTACAAAAAAATAGGGATCGCTTTCCCCCATGGTCGCCAAGCGTGTTGAACTGTATAATACCAAAAGTCCATAAAAACAGAGAAACACTACCGCAAAAAGAAGAGTAAAATCTAAATTTTCAGTTAACTTATCTAATTTTTCTTTCAATTTCCCTCCTCCAAAATTAGGATCCCGGCACAAAACTTTACATTTATGACAAATCTGGTGCCTGGCACAAAACTTGTCATTTTTGGATACTAAAATATTTTTCCAGCATTGCTCGGGCTACGGGGGCCGCTGCTTCTCCCCCTTCTCCCCCATTTTCTAAAAAAATAGTGATGCAAATTTCCGGATCTTCATAAGGGGCAAACCCAATAAACCAGGCATGAGTCTCCCCATGAGGATTTTGAGCTGTCCCGGTCTTCCCGGCTAGCGCTAATTCTTTAATATTTGCCCTCCAGCCCGTTCCTTTTAATATAGTCTGCCTTAATCCTTCTTTAATGATTTTAGATGTATCTGGAGAAAAGTTTACTTTTTTATAAATTTCCGGCTTAATTTCTTCTACTGTGTCACCATCGGCAGAAATTATCTTTTTTACTAAATGCAACTTGTAAACTTCCCCTTCTGTAGCGATGGTAGTAATAAGATTATGCACTTGTAAAGGGGTTAACAAAAGATATCCCTGACCAATTGAAAGATTTATAGTATCACCGGGGAACCAGATCTCTTTAACTTCTCTCTTTTTCCATTGGGCAGAAGGAATTGTTCCTATGGCTTCTGCTGGTAGATCAATATCCGTTTTTTCTCCTAATCCGAATTTCTGCATATATTTATTAAATCTTTCAATTCCCAGGTCTTTTCCTAAAGTATAAAAATAGATATTACAGGAATGAGCAATTCCATCTACAATGCTCAAACTCCCGTGTCCGGTCTCCTTCCAGCAAGTAAAAACCTGGTCAGCTAATTCAAAACTACCCGAACAATAAATCTTTCTTTTTCTATCGGTAACTCCTTCTTCCAGAGCGGCGATAGCTGTAACCACTTTAAATATTGAACCAGGAGAATAAAGACCTTGAACACTTCGGTTAGTCAAAGGGTAATCGGCATCAGAGGAAAGCCTTTGCCAGTCAGAATGGGAAATTCCGTCAGCAAATAAATTAGGATTAAAAGAAGGTCTGTTAACCAGAGCCAATATTTCGCCGCTGTTAGGATCACTTACTATAATGGAACCTTTCTCGCCAAAGAGTAAATTTTCTCCGTAGAGCTGCAAGTCTCTATCGATAGTTAAGACTAAATCTTTGCCCGGAACCGGTTTTTGGTATAATAAAGTAGCAATCTCCTGTCCTAATGCATCAACTTCGACTTCCTTCCCTCCTTTTTCTCCTCTTAAAATATCATCATAATATTTTTCCAGTCCGGCTTTTCCTATGATGTCCCCTCCCTGGAATTTTGGATTGCCAAATTGCTGCAACTCTTCTTTATCTATTTCTCCCACATAACCCAAGCTATGAGCTGCAAACTCATGGTAAAGATAATCCCTCCGAGGTTTAACCTCTAAAACCACTCCCTTTAATTCATCTTTTTTCTCTTCAATCTCCACTATCTTATTTGTCTTACAATCATCCAGAATTTTTACCGGTTTAAAAGGGTTTTCCCGGTAATTTTTTACTGTCTGCGAAATTTCTTCCGGAGAAATACCTATTATCCTGCTCAGCCTTTCACTCAGTTTTTCTAAATCATCGACCTCTGCCGGGATTATAGAAACTACTACTGCCGGACGATTAGTAACCAACAATTTTTCCTGGCGGTCATAAATCCTGCCCCGTGGAGCATCTTCTACCAGGGCACGAATACAATTCTCTACTGCTCTTTCCTTAAATTCCTCTCCTTTAATCATCTGCAAATACCACAAACTGATAACTAATATTAAAAAGCATATGACAATAAATATCAATAACCAATTTAGCCGTTGTTTCACATCGTCTGGAATTGTAGAAGATTCCCTCATGATTATTCCTCAATTTAATGGCAAAAATTAACCAAAGGTGCCAGGCATCTTTGGTTAATTTTTTAATTTTTGTTCTTTAATCATCCGGAAAAGTTTATTTATTACTAAAAAAATAAAAGGTGACAGCAGACTGCTATATAAAGCCTCGGGAAGGGCCACCTGTTTTAGGCTCCAGGCCAGGTTATATTCGATTCCAAAAGCACGTAATAGAAAAAATATTAAAATACTTTGTATAAATGATGCAATAAAAGTTATTACCGGAATAAGAAATAATATATGTTCATAAAATATTTTTTCTTTTAAAATTCC
>NMQN01000095.1 GCA_003575245.1 Candidatus Atribacteria bacterium 1244-E10-H5-B2
TCGTTTTGTTACTATTTAATGAATCCCTTCTATCCTGATTCATACTCTTAGTCTTAGCCCCTATGATTATATAAAAATCTCTCTCATCAATTTTATCCTCTTTGACTGCATTAACTATCACCTGGTAAAAATTATTGAATCTATCTAAAAAATTCAGTCTATCCGGTAACATTTAAGATCACCTCTTTTTTAAATTATACTTAGACTAAACAAAAAGCGTATGTTCGCCCCCCCTGAAATTTCCTGTATTTATTTTTCTATCTCTTTAATTACTTTCTACCTCAGAATTGACCCGCATTAAAATAGCATTAAAATACCCCTAATTAAACACCTGAGAAAATCCTAAGAGAAGATACCAACCTATAACTACCAACAGGCCTATTAGGGGGGTCAAAACGGACCCCAACTTAGGGGTCAAAACGGGGTCTTTTTTCCCTAAGATTGTAAAACTGCCGAGCCTATTAGTGGGGTCAAAACGGGGTCTTTTTAATTTATTTCCTGTCATCGATGAATACGATATCTTCCCCTGATATAGCCTTTATTTTGCCCTCTATGACTAATCTCTTATAGGCAGTATCCCACCTGAGCAGGGTTATAACTCTCCTGGATCTACTTAAATTCGGTCTTGTGAAATATTTTCTGCTACTAATAAAATGGTAAAATCTTAATTCTCCTAAAGCTCTCTTGATCGTTTTATCTGATATTCCGGTTTCCTTAGTAATATAATCATTCGTTACCCAGGTGTTTCTCGAGGGATAGCATTTACTTGATAAGAAAAAATAGATTTTTAAAGAGCTACGAGTAAGTTTAAAGATCAATCCCGAATCTATGAATCCCCGGGGAATATAATCAAAATTCTCCATATCCTTTTTTTTTAACCGGTTCCCTTCGTTATCATAGGCCAAACTTTGATTTAATTCCGGGTGAAAATTTACCAGCGTTTTATCTTCGTTGTTCATTTTTTCCTGATATTCTTTTTTCTTCATATTACAAAATCCTTTCTTGCCTGGCCAATGATCAGAGCGAAAGGATTTCACAAACTCCCCAATCACCGGCCAGGCTAAAGCAGAAGGGATCGATGGCCCAACTGCCGGGTAATATAATTTATCTAAATAGCCTCAAATTGCGAGAATTTTGCCCTCTAACGAGCTTTCTTTGCCTTACCCCTTATCTTTCTACCTTAATATTTATGAATTAACTTATTTAAGGCCTTTAATATTGCGATTAAAAGGGATAACCTTAAATTTTCTGCCCGATCAACTACCTTTTTTATTTTTTCCTCAAAGTCTTTAACTTCTTGAGTATCTTCAGTTTTCAATTTAATCTCTCCTTTCTGATATTAATATTTCCATTGATCCTGGTAAATATTTTTCCTTTCTTCCAGGGGAATTTTATTCCATAAACTATTAATCCCTTTGGCCTCAATTTTACATATACCGCCAAGATCCGGATAAGCTCTCAATAGAATTTTCAGTTTTGGTATATGCTCTAATTCTTCCCAAAAATTCTTGATCATATCTTTTATTTCAGATTCAGTCCTTAGAAAAAAGGGATCTAAAGCCATAATTTTTTATCTCCTTTCCAATCCTAATTGATATATTTATACATAAAACGCTCAAAATTTTTTCTCATTTCTTTAAGATCTTTTTCGGTTAAAATAACGTCATATTCTTCTTTTGCCACCCGGATTATTGTATCGTCTTTTAAGTCTTTTTTAGTTTCCACATATAGCGAATAGTTTCCCCGGATCGCGTGAAAAGCCTCGAATTTTTCTCTACTGATAAACATAAAATTTTAATCCTCCTTTCAGTTTTTTAGAATCCCGGGGAGCAAATAGAGGAAATAAGAGGCTTGTCGCCAGCCTTCGAAAGGCTCTAATTACTCCCCAGGTAAACCGGCCAAACCTGCCAAACGAATCTGACCGGGATATTGCAAATTTATTTTTATGTGTTATAATAAGTTAGGTTTGGAGTAGTGTTTTCGTAATCTTCCACTACTACGAATTTTTTACTTTCAATTTCTGTTATTGTGATTTTCGATTACAGGGGAGTTTAATCGCTCCCCTGTTTTCGTTTCTACCAATCAAGTTTTGAGCCAACACTTTAAAAGTTTCTACTTATTTTTTTCTACTAAAATATCAAAATTCCCTTTAACCTGTTTTATCAGATTGTAGGCCTCTAAAATTTTACCCTCATCTACCTCAGAAAAAGCCTTAACTTTTTTAGCCTGGTCCATATTACAGATTGCCTCATCTAAATTTTTTGAGACTCCGCTAATTTCATCAGAAGATAATTCGCTAAATTCTGCTTTTTTTCCTTCCCCTTCTTCCGATTTATCAAGACAGGCCAGGACCGCCTCTCGATAACTTACGCCCTTATGTGAAGATAAATAAGCGTCTACTTTTAATTCTTCTGCAGAAAATTTCTTTTTGTCATTTTTTTCTTGATCAGTCATTTCGTTCACCTCTTTTCTTATTTTATTTAGATCGTAGATAATCTCGATTCTCTTATATTTATCCGGATCTTTAACTTTATTTTTATCTAATTCCAGGTATTCCCGGATAGATCCGATATAGATTACTTGACCCATAAATCCAACCCACCCCCTTTATTTCCCGGATTGTTTCTTTCTCCAATTTTTTTGATAACCGGGATTCTTTTCTCTAAATCTTTTAAGATCCTTTTTTTGTGATTCCCTCAGTTCCAGGTAGGCCTCAGGATCCTCGATTTTTAATTTTTGTATATATTCTCTCCTAAATCCGTTAATTTCTTTACTAATTATCTTCAATTTCATTTCACCGCTAACGTTCATTTCACTTATTTTTTTCAATTCGATCGCTCCCTTAATTGCTTATTTTCTAAAATTCTGATAAAATAAAAAAGGTTGGTTTCTCTGTTTTCACCTGGTAAAGAAGTTTTAATAACTCTTATGGAGTCCACTTCTGATTAGGTAGAAAACGCATATCTTTTTAAAAAGGAATCTTGATTCTTCGGTCTGGATTCCTTTTTATTTTCAACAAAAAAATGTCATTAAAAGCTCTGTTTATTTAACTCCTAATGACACCATCAGCACCATAATAGCAAGTTCCGATATTCAATTTTTTACCACCAATATTAACTATACCAAAAAGATATAAATTTTTCAAGTTTTTAATTTCCTTCCTGGATCTACCATAATTTTTTTATTTTTTATATATCTCTTTTAAATTTTTATTAGCCTCATTAACTCCCTGGACAAAA
>NMQN01000829.1 GCA_003575245.1 Candidatus Atribacteria bacterium 1244-E10-H5-B2
CGGGACAGGGTGAAAAAGTATATGTAGCCTATACTTTTGTTACTCAAGTAGTTGATGTAGAAGTTGACATAGATACCGGAATTGTTCAGGCGCTAAAAGTTTACACTACAGCAGATATTGGTAAAGCCATAAATCCTCAGAATGTAGAAGGGCAAATAGAAGGTGGGACAGTTCAGGGAATAGGTATGGCACTTATGGAAGAACAGGTTATTAAAGAAGGAATCACTTTGAATTCAGATTTAACCGGTTATCTAATTCCTACTTCTATGGATGCCCCTCACTTTGTTACTCGATTAATAGAGAATGAAGATTCTGATGGGCCTTATGGAGCCAAAGGAATTGGGGAACCGGCTACAATCGCTACTGCCCCGGCAATTGCCAATGCAATTTACGATGCGATAGGAGTAAGAATCTGTCATCTTCCCATTACTCCGGAAAAAATATTAAAAGCTTTAAAGGAGAAGAGAAAGAACAAATAGAATAAATTCCTGTTTTTACCAGAATGACAAATGTAGGGGCATGATGAATCGTGCCCTCTGTAAACTTATTTAAAAATTATTAACAAAAAGAGGATTTTTAGAAATTATGTTGTATATTATATGTGGAGGTAAATATTTTTGGAGAAATTATAATAGAAATGTCTAATGTCAAAGTCTAACTCTTGTTTGGTTTCATTGTAGCAGCACGGCGTGTTGTGCCCAGTATTTAAATTTCAAAGGAAAGAACAGGAAAAGAATAATGAAAATACAGAAAAAATTTCTCATAATCATGTTATCACTTTTAATAGTGGTAGGTATAACCTCTATTCTAATTAGCAGAAATATTGCCACTAACATCATCAAACAACAAATTACCGACAATCTAATCAACACCACCCAATCCAGAGCGAAGCATATTGAAACATTATTAAGTGAATATAAGGGACTTACCAAAACGTTAGCGACCGAGATTACTTTCCGAGATGCATTAAATGAAAACATTTTTCGGGCACAAAGAATAGATGAGGTTAACCAAAGGATTAAAACTATTATCGAAACACACGAAGAGATATCCCGGATCAGTATCTTGGACAAAGAGGGTATTATGATTGCTTCCTACCGTGAAGGGACAGGAATAGACAAAAGTACTCATGAAATCTTCTTAAAGGGAAGAGAAGGAGTCTTTATTGGTGATTTACACTTATCCCTATTTACCAATAAATATGTCTTAAGTATATCTGCCTCCATTCTATTAAATAACCAGTTTGCTGGAGTTTTAGTTATAAATTTTGATGTCGATAAAGAATTATTTAAGATAACTATCGACCGCACCGGTTTAGGACAAACCGGAGAGGCTTATCTGGTAAATAAAGATGGTTACATGATTACTCCCTCTCGCTTTATCGATAATGTTATCCTTAAGCAGAAAGTTGATCTAATATATACGGAAGAGGAAAACTCTGTTTCTCCCGATACTCTACTACAAGAAAAAATAGCTATCATTAGAGATTATCGAGGCATAGAGGTCTTCAGTGTACATACCCATATACCAGAGATGGATTGGAGTATGTTTGCTGAAATAGATACCAAAGAGGCCTTTGCCCCGGTTACTCAGCTGACTTACACCCTCCTTCTGATATTTGTTATTATCTTATTTATCAGTATATTTATCTCCAGTTTTACCTCAAGGACTATCACCAGACCATTAAGAAGATTACATGAGGGTACTGAAGAGATAACCAAAGGAAACTTAGATTATAAAGTTGGCACCATCTCCCCCGATGAAGTGGGACAATTATCCCGGGCTTTTGACGAGATGACTACTAATTTAAAAAAATCCAGAGAAGAGCTGGAAGATTACAGTAGAAATCTGGAGAAAAAGGTAAAAAAGAGAACCAAGGATTTAGAGATAGATATAAGTAAAAGGAAAAAGGTAGAAGAACAATTGGAAAAACTTGCTCGGGTTGATTCATTGACCGGTTGTTATAATCGAAGATATGGACTGGAGCTACTTGACAGACAGATTAAACTATCCCACCGTGGTAAGTCTCCTCTGTTGCTGGCTTTTCTGGATATAGACGGATTTAAGGCAATAAATGATACCTTTGGCCATGAGGAAGGAGATGAGGTCTTAAAAGAGGTAGTTAAATTATTTAAATCCACCCTAAGGGAAATCGATATCATCTACCGGATGGGAGGAGATGAATTCTTACTGATCTTTCCGGATAGTTCCCTACAAGATGCATCTCCAATTAAAGAAAGGATAAACAAGAATTTAACTAAATTAAACCACTCTCTAAAAAAACCTTATAAAATAGAACTTAGTGTGGGTCTTTCTTGCTATGACTCTGCTAATCCCCAACCTATGGATGAATTAATTAGGATAGCCGATCAAAGGATGTATGAAGATAAAAAAAGTAAAAAAAGTAAAGATTGAGGAGAAGGTAGGAACAAAAGCTCAGACGGGATAAATCATAAATATTTGCTTGTTTATAAAGGAGGACTTTATAGTTGAAAAAAACGGAGTCTAAATATAAATACAAAAACTTGATTTTTATTGTCCTAATTTTTTTAGTGGTAATAGCAATAATTTTAGTTTTGAATTACACTAAGAAAGCCCAATTAACAGGAAAGCTTATACTTTACACCTCTGTTCCTATTGATACTATAAATAAGGTAAAAGCGGAGTTTGAAAAAAGACAACCAGGTATAGAATTAGATATTTTTCGTTCAGGAACAGGAAAAGTAATGGAGCGAATATATAGTGAAATTGATCCGAGAGTAGCGGGGTTAATTCAAGCTGATCTCATCTGGGTAGCCGATTTTACTGAGGGTGAGAAATTGAAAAATAGGGGTCAGCTACTGAAATATAAATCTCCCCAAGCAGATAATATCATTTCTTTTTTAAAAGACAAAGATGATTATTACTATGCAGCCAGGCTAATTAATATGATAATTGCTTACAACACAGATAATGTAAAGAAAATACCTTCGAGTTATCGTGACCTCCTTAATCCAGAATACAAAGGCAGAATTGGTATAGTTGACCCAAGTTATTCAGAATCAGCACTCTATACTATGGTAACCTTAGCTCAATCTGAGGAGTTTGGCTGGGATTATTTTGTTAGATTATATGAAAATAAATTACAAATTATGAAAGACGATACATCTTTAAATCAAGCCATAGCAGATGGTGAACTTGATATGGGAATAACCGTAGATTTTATGATAAGAGAACTAAAAAATAAAAATCCCGATAT
>NMQN01000879.1 GCA_003575245.1 Candidatus Atribacteria bacterium 1244-E10-H5-B2
TTTCCAAAATTTCGCAACTTTGGTAATTATAGATCGGATAGTTATGGGGCGCATTCTCTTCTTTTTAGTTTAGGTGGAGTTGATTACTATTTTAGCTATAAAATCCTCGTAGCTTTCAAAAGTGATAAAACCGGGGTTGTATGTATGAAGAATCATTGGGGTACTAATACCGGCAGACATCTAAATTGCATAGAACCCAACAAAGCCAAAAGAGTTAACGCAAAAAAGTTTAGCAAAATACTGGAAAGCGTCTAAGTAGTAAGAAAGCAGGGAGTTGTTTCGCAATAGATACAATTCCCTGCCTTGTGATTATTTCACTTATGTAAAGCAGATAACGCATACAATCATAAGCGTTACTTTAAATTCGTGGCTTATATGACGTCTTAGAGCATCAAATTTTAAGTAAAGGGGGTTAAAAGATGAAAAAGATATCTGATGTTGAGAAGAAAAGAAATAAGGAATTTGATAAATGGTTTAGAAAATTGTCTTTAAAAGATAAGGCAATGTTAAAAGATTATCTTGAGTTTATAAAGGGGGTAAAAAAATGATGAAATGGATCAAAAAATGGAAAGTTAAGAGCGAAAATGGTAATGATGTTTATGTGGTTGCCTTATCAGATAAAAACGAATGGGGCTGTTCCTGTCCTGCCTGGAAGTTTCGCCGGATAGAGTGCAAACACATAATAAGAGTAAAATTAAATCCTGATAGATACGAGATTGAAAAACCTTTAGAAAAACCTGAATATGTTTTAGCGATGGTGGATGTACCCATTTACAAAGAGAAAGAGAATAAACTTTTAATTCCCCTGATCAGGATAGAACCTTACAACTGGAAGATGGAGGCTCTTATTTGTTATACAATGGCAAAACACGGTTACCTGTGGAGAGAGATTAAAGAAATAAGACATCTGAATCATATCTGGACCTTAAAGAAAGTAAATGAAATTGTGAAATACCATTATTAAAAGTACCTAAATAATACAAACTACAAAAATGAATAAAAAAGCCTATCATTTAGGGATCGAAGGTGCTATAATCAATAAGCAATGTCAAGTTATATAAAGAGGTGATTAAATGAATACAAAAGAATCGATTAAATTTATTGAAAGTAGAAAGCCGAGCAATTTTACAGGAATGGAATTAAATAATGTGAGAACTGAAAAGATTATAGAAGATAAGTTAGGTGAAGTTGTTGAGTGTTTACAACGTGGCGGAGAATACGAGCAGATGTGGGAGAAATTTAAAGAAAATAACGGCAGTGTATGGGGTTATGGCAAGGGTAAATATATAAGAGATTTGATGAGTGAATTTGAAGAAAAATACTTCCCAAAAAAGGAATTAATTAGATGAAAAAACTTGTCCGAAGTGAATTGAGAAAATTAGTTAGAGTAAAAAGCATTGATGAAATTGCCGAAATGTACGGGGTAACTTATGAGAGAATCCGTCAAATATGCGTTATGTGGGGTATAAAAAGAAGAGGTTGGAAGAGGATGGCGAAGATAGATTTAATAGATGATGAGAAGAAAGCGGAGTAGTCTCTATTCCGCTTTCTTTTTTTATGGGTAAAACTCAAACCCGCATCTCGGGCACTCAACATATTGAGGTGTATTTAATCCGGTTTTAGTCCCTTCCGATTCAGGAAGATATCTCGTAATAATTTTATTCCAACTTATATTCTTACCCTCCGGGACATTATTAAGAGAGGGATATTTATCATAGAAAGCCATAGAATAATACAAAGTTCTTTCAGAAATTCCTATATTCCGTGCAAGGTCTTGCACAGAAGTTTTTGTCCCTTTTGCATATTCTTTAAAATGTAAATCGGTTCTTACTCTTTCTCCTAACTGATGATATCCCTCTACCAAAGCCCACCTTGAAACGAAAACCGCCTCTGTTATAATTGACTTGCAATCATCAACTAAACTTTCATACCATTCTGAAATTTGTGCAGAATCCATTTCAGTTCTATCTCCAGATCCTGTAATTCCATTATTGTCCACTTACGAGACCCCCCTTCCTTATTAGCTTCTTCTGATAACTTGATATACCAATTTTCCCCTCGTTCTTCTTTTAGCCAATTAATAAAGTCTATAGGTGCTTTGTGCGCCGAGTAATTAGTTAATGTATGGCAGCCACCGCATAAGGCTATTCCATTAGCCAGACACCAACGAACTCGAAAATTGGATCTACCGTATATATGATGTGGTTGGATTGAATTTCCTTTGCCTGGCCTTCTTCTTTTACCACACTTTTTGCACCGGTTACCATCCCGAATAACTATTATCTTTCTCCATAAGTCATCTAGTCTATCTCTGAGTTTCTTTCGATCACTTCTTGGTTTCCTTTTCCTTCCACCCTTCTTGTGGATAGCCATAATAAGCAAACCTAACATTTTTATATCTTCTCCAATATTTTTAATATAACTAGAACTTCCATAATTACTACTGCCCCAAAAAGCCCCCACCAAGCCCAATCGTTTTTTCTTTCTGCTTTTTTAACTAGGCTACTAAGTCCTTTAATTTTTTCTTCGCCCCATCTTAATTTCATTTAATCACCTTCTTTTTTTTAATAATGGGCATATCTTTGGCCTATCTCCTTTATTGTCTATAAAAAAATATTTACCTAAGATTTTTGTTAATTTAGGGCAATGAAAAGAATATCTACCCTTCCTATTTTTCGTTCTTATATGCGGACATTCAAAACAGGTTTTATACACTTTTCTCCTTTTCTAATCTGGATCAGTTCCCCCTATTTTTATATCATTTACCCCACCAGTCTCATTAATTTCATAATCTCCTAAAGTACTGACCCTAAATTTCTCTAATTCGGCTAATCTCTTATCAAATCCTTCTAAAATAGGGATAATATAACATAGTGCAATTTGTAACTTCGTCCAAGCATTCTGTTCTGTATATCCCTGATTTGCTTTTTTTAATTCCTCTAAATTTTTATTCATCATAACCCTCCATTCTCATTTTAAAATCTGTTATTCTTTCAGCTAGTTTTATGTGAATTTTCACCTCACTTTTTGGTAAATATCTTTTAATGCTTTCTAATCTAAATAAACTGGTATCATTTTGTGTTTTAACCCATCCTTTTTGGTCATAATATTTCATTACTCCCGGATGATCTGCAAAATACTCCTGGTTTAATCTCTGTCTTTGGAAATAAGATAATTGCTCAAATTCTGTTACCTCCAAAGGTTTACTGGGGAAAGATCTAAAATATATATCATCTAA
>NMQN01000313.1 GCA_003575245.1 Candidatus Atribacteria bacterium 1244-E10-H5-B2
AGTTTTTACTTACCCGCTCGGCTATGGTCTCAAAGTCTTTAGCCTGGTAAAGTTCGGCAAGTTCCTGTTCTTCTTCTAAATAGTTGCGTTCAGTCGCTATCTCCTCATCAAGCTTGAGCAATTTCTTTTGATACTCCTTACCTATAAATTCAAAGGTAAGCTCGTGTATTGCCTGGGTAAATTCATAACCCCCTTTTAACTTCTCCTGCCTCTGCCGGCTGATGATCTCTACCGCTTCTTTTGCGTCTACCCGTCTAATCTTTGCCAGCTCGTCTAATGCTTGCCTTATCTCCCTATAAATAGGATAAATCTCAAAATCCCTTAAGAGTGTGCCTAAAGTTAAAAATTGAGTTCTTGCCTTTAAATAAATGCTCTGGGCATCAAGCTCCGCATAACCGATGAGTCGCCAGCTATTATTATAGCGGTTAAATTCGTCTACTTCGTTGTTGTTTTTTGGTGTCCAGCCTTCGCTCAAAGCAGTTAAATCCGCCTCGGTTAAAAATCCATTGCCTTCTTTCCTCTTGCTTACGCTGTTAGCCATCATAAGTAAAACCCGCTCCTTCGGAGTAAGGTTTCCTCTTTGTAATAACTTGCTAAAGTTTCTCATCTTATTAAACTCCCTTCAAAAACCTAATTTAATATCCCCGCTTCTTAAATAACAGTTGCTCTATCGCATCTAATTTATCGTTAAGTTGTGCTGTCTCTAAAGCCTTTATTAAATGTCCAGTCAATACCCCTAAACAGTTGGCTACCTTTACATCAAGCTCTCCAGCCCTGACCCGGTTAATGGTATCTACCAGCAATAAGACTACGTCTTTGGGTGTCTCTAAAGTCATAGGTGGCAGAGGTTCGGCTATGGTCAAGGCTCTCCGGTTAGCCCCGCCCCGGGTCTGGTCAAGCTTCTTCTGCTCTTTCCTGATAGCGGGGTTGTGTAGATAGCAAAATTTGCTCCCTTTCATAGCATAAGCCCCGCACTGTCTCCCGTTGTCTTTGGTGTATTTGCACTTCTTATCTGCCATTTAATCGCCTTCCTTTCTTCTCTGCCCGCCTTTAGTTTGCCTGTCTCTTTATAAAGTAGCTGATAATAGCGGTCAGGGTCTTGCCCTGCTTCCGCAATTTCAATATCTCTTTAAGTCTCCGGGTGGCTTCTGCCCTGGGGTAATATTTGGCAAGCCGGTCTCCCCTCTGCTCATAAGGTAAAAGCCCCAGCTCACTATAATATTTAATGGTCGAATATCTGACCCCGGCAAGTTCGGCAAGCTCGGCAAGCTTTAAAAACTCCCTCTGTTTAATCTGCTCTAAATTCCTTTTTGTCGGCATAGTCTAATCCCCCCTGTTTCTACTTCCTGTAATTAGGATTATCGGAAGTAGAAAGTTATTTATTAAACACTATCTTTTTAATCTGCTTAACCTCTCTCGTCTCCGGCTAAAAGTTGACCCCGTCAAAAGCCTTATAAAAGCGGGGCAGGTCTGCCTCTCTCTTAATGCTGTCATTATAAACTTGTAGCATTTCCAGGCTCTTGTGCCTGGTATACTGGGCTACCTCTAACAGGTCGCCTTTATAGGTCTTGATCAGTTTAGTAGTGAAATAATGCCTAAACCCGTGTGTGGTCTTGTTGATCCCCAGTTCCGCCAGGGTAGCCTTTACAATACCCCTTATCGCCCTGGTAGTAAGCCGGCGGTTGCGAGAATTATTGCTCTGGCTGGTAAATAAAGCCCCGTCAGCTATCTTATTAGTCCTTAAATATTCTCGTAAAGTCTTACAGGTCTCCGGGTGTAAGTTGATCAGTTCTTTATCGTCTTGCCCCTTGCCCTGTATAAAAGCGGTCTTACTCACAAAATCAAGGTCTCTGACCTCAAGCCTGATCAGCTCTATCTGTCTTAATCCCTGTAAGGTCAATAAGACTAATATAGCCTTTAGCCTGGTAGTCTGGGGGGTATTAGGCAGTGGTCTTATCTTCTCCATTAAAGCGCTAATCTCCTCATCGGTCAGCCCGTCTTTTTTGTGTTTCTTGCTCTGTCTAAAGGTCTTTATATTCTGGGTTATATCGGCAGGCAAGACCCCCTGGCGGTTAAGCTCCTTCAAGAAGACCCGGGCGGTAGTAAGGTATTTGTTTTTTGTGCTTACGCTTAAATCCGTCCGGTCGGTTAATTCCCTTTTGAAGTCTAAAAAGCTGTTGCGGTTGATCCCCTGCCTGCGGGTAAAGTCAAGAAATAAACCTATGCGGGTCTTATAGTCGGCTCGGGTAGTCTCCCTGACGTCTAAGAGGTCAAAGACTTTTTCAGCTTTAGCCCGGGCATCGTCAAGGGTCAGTTCGTTATTCCCTGTCGTTATAATATCTTTTCTCATCTTATCCCCCTTGTCATTTTAAACTTACTACTTATATTATAATGATAGAGGTAAGAAATGTCAACTTTTCTTGTTATCCCTTTTTAGAACGCCATTCTATTTTTCTTCAATCTCTTAATATTCCTTTTTCTAATCTATCTCACAAAGTCAGAGCCTGTGACCTTGCCGTTAGTTAATAGTATCAGCTTGATAGTATTAACTTTTAAATATCCCTGCCCCCTTTAGATAAAAGGTTATTAAAAAGAAGGAAAGCAGGGGATCGGCAATCCGGGGGGTTAGTAGCCCGTGAGGTTGTTTATTTAAGGCAGATAGAAGAATTTGTATAGAAAAAACTATCTCCTTAGGTTTTGCAACCTCTCCTAATTAGCCCGGATCACCAAAATCTACGAATAATTTTCCTACCGATAATTTTATTTTTACAATTTAAGTTTTTATTTTTCATATTTTCTAATATTACAAATCTCCTCTCGTTCTTCGTAAACTTTAATGGCGAAAAATAATATTAATTAAATTAGTAAATCCTAAATCTTATGTGATTTGGTAATTAAAATGTTTCTCTTTAAAATTATATTTATGGTATAGGTATAGAGAAATATTTGAATGGGTTCTGCCACCATTCGCGGAGGCATTAACACTTCCCAGGGAAGTCCGAATAAAATATTTAAAAAATACGGTATTAAAATAATAGAAGTTATCACCTGACCCACGGTAATAGCTATACCCAAATCAAAAACATTAGGTTCACTTTTTTTCATTAAAACCAAGATAATCGCTGGAATTATTCCGGTCAAAGCAGAAGTTAGAGTAAAGTGAGGCATATAAATCCCCATAGGATTGATGAAGTATCCTAACAGATCAGAAAAGGCTCCGATTAGCCCTCCAGCTAATGGACCAAATATAATGCCTCCTAAGATTATAGGTAATTTCCCCAGACCAATCCTGATTCCCTCCACCCCTCCAATAGCAACACGTAGACTGGCTACCCGAGTTAAAATTATACTTAAAGCAATCAGAAGACCCATAGTGGTAATTTTATAGGACGATATTTTCATTCTTTTTCTTTCCCTCCTTGATATAAAAGACTAATCATTTTATTTAATTTCATAATTATCACCTTTAAATTTTTAAATATCCCTGCCCCCTTTAGATAAAAGGTTATTAAAAAGAAGGGAGCAGGCATGACAGCCTCGGACCAAAAGTAAAAATGGATCCGGATTGCTGTCAGTATCTAAAACCATCACTTAAATCTGCTAAGCTTTTTCTTTATAATCTTTTAAAACACTTAGAGCATAATCGATATCATAAGGAGTATGGTCAGCATTGATTTGAAATCTTATTTCTTCATCGCCTTTGGGGACAACCGGATAATTAAGGCCTGTGCCAAGAATTCCATTTTCAATAAGATAATTTACCAACTCTGTGGTTTTTTTAGTATCTCTTATCATTAAAGGAACAATAGGATGGTTACTTTCAATAATTTCATATCCTAAATCAAGGAGGCCCTTTTCAAATTTCTTGGTCATCTGGTGAAGATGAATTAAAATGTCTTTCCCCTTTTCGCTATTAAGTATTTCTAAAGATTTCAGGGCAGCGCTTGCCTCAGCAGGGGAGATAGGGTTAGAGTATATGTACATCGGTGCCGTTTCTCTCAAGTAAGTGATAACAGTTTGATTGGAAGTTACATATCCGCCATTTACTCCAAATGCTTTACCCAGGGTTCCCACTAATACATCTACCCCCTTTGCATTAGTATATTCTTCTGTTCCCCGACCGGTCTTTCCATAAGCACCAATACCATGAGAATCATCTACCACTAACAGAATATTTTCCGGGAATTCCTGGTCGTATTTTTTAGAAAGGTTGGAAATAATATCCAGGGGGGCATAATCGCCTCTCATGCTGAATATGCCGTCAGTGATAATGATTAATCTTTTTGCTTGGTCGATAGATTCTTTTATTTTATCTTCGAGTTCATCCATGTCCAGATGTTTATAGATTTTTTTATCCTTAGGCCGGGAGAGTCTAAGGGCATTAATTATGCAGTTGTGGTTTAACTCATCACTTATTACAATGGTGTCAGAAGTTATAAGAGGGGTTAAAATACCTACCATGGTTGAATAAGCTGAGCTGAACAACATAGCATCTTCTCTTTGATGAAATACTGCTAATTTCTTTTCTAATTCGCGGTGAGGTTGGAATGTTCCACTGATAAAACGGACAGCCCCTGGCCCAACTCCATATTCTTTGGTCACTCTTTCTTTTTCCTGGATGATTTCCCCCCTTAAAGACATTCCCAGATAAGAATTAGAATTCATCCTAATAAATTCCTGCTCGCCTTTTCCTTTTAAAAAATATCTTGGACCTTTTTCTCCTTTAGCTTTTTTAACTTTAGTTATAATGTATTCTTTTCCTTTTAATCGTCCTTCGTTTTTTAACTCTTTTAGAGTTTGAGAAAGAACTTTCTCTAAATTATTTAATCCCATTTTTTATCCTCATTAAATTAGTCGTTAGTATTTAGTTAGCTAGTTAACTGGTTTATTGGTTAATTAGTTTAAGCTTAACTTTCAGTTTTTCAATCATATCTTTGGTTATTGCTTCCAGATTATAATCCGGAGACCATCCCCAATCTTCTCTAGCCGCACTGTCATCTAATCGGTTAGGCCAGGAATCAGCAATTGCCTGCCTCATTGGATCAACATCATAGTTTATTTTAAAATCTGGAATGTATTTTTTGATTTCCTGAGCGAGTTGCTCCGGATTAAAGCTTTCTGCGGTCACATTATAGGCATTCCTGTGTTTTAATCGGGGAGGGTCAGCTTCCATCAGATTAACTGCGGCTTTTAGACCATCAGGCATATACATCATATCCAGATAAGTATCTTTATTTAAAAAGCAGGTATATTTTTTGTTTTTTAATGCTTCGTAAAAGATCTCCACGGCATAATCGGTAGTTCCTCCACCGGGAAGGGCAACATAAGAGATGATTCCCGGAAAGCGTACTCCTCTGGTATCTACTCCATATTTTGAATGATAGTAATCACAAAGCAGCTCTCCTGTAACCTTGGTTAATCCATAGATGGTATTAGGTCTTTGAATTGTCTCTTGGGGGGTATTATCTTTAGGTGTAGAAGGGCCAAAAGCGGCGATCGAACTGGGAGTGAAGACGGAACATTTATATTCCCTGGCTATTTCCAGCATATTGTAAAGGCCATTAATGTTTACCTTCCAGGCCAATTGGGGATTCTTTTCACCGCATGCAGAGAGGATAGCGGCAAGATGGAATATGGTATCTATTTTATGGTCCCTTACTGCAGCAAAAATCGCTTGATCATCTAAACAGTCTATATGCTCAAAAGGCTCTATTTGGTTAATTTTTTCGCCAGAGATTCGCTTAATGTCTGAGGCAACAACATTTTCTTTCCCATACTTTTTCCTTAAAAAAACGGTAAGCTCAGACCCGATTTGACCTAAAGCGCCAGTTATTAAAATTTTTTTCATAATTGTTCTATCACTTCAATAAGTCTAAAGACTAAATGATCGTGGTATTTTTTACCTTTTTCTATAGAGGCAAGCGAAGGATGTCCAACAGATCCACCAGAAATTTCACCAATCTTTTTAGTAGACTCTTCTATACTAGGAACGTAACATAAAGTATCATTGCGGTTTCTCGGGTCTATATGATATAGTTTTGTTTCTTCTGGGACATAATCCTTAGATTTATTTTTATCGACTAACTTTGGATATTTGTATAACATCTCAGAACCCTCTATTTCGTCGGCGTGTCCAACAGGACCAAATCCTAATTTATCCACAATCTCTTTACTCATATAAGCAGGATCAAAGATGATAACTTTAACACCAAGCTTTCTTTGTGCTCTTTCAGCAGCAATTTGCATCCAAATTAAGTTTACTATCCTATGTCCGTTTATAGTAATAAATTTTTTAAACCCGTGTTTTGCTAGGGACTGTATGATATCATACAATAATTCAATTAAAATTTCGGCTCTTACATTAATCGTACCGGGTAATGCTAAGTGGTGTGGTGCCCATCCCGTCCAAATTGGTGGAGCGATCAGAACCCCAGTTTTTTCACTAGCATCTCCAGCCAAAGATATTGCAGTAAAAGTATCTGTACCTAAAGGTAGCCAAGTACCATGTTGCTCAGTACTGCCTACCGGCATTATTATCCTATCGTCCCTTTCAAGATAATTTTTAACATCCGTCCATTTCAATTCTTGAAGCTTATTACTTTTCACAATATCTACTCCTCTCTAAATTAAAGTGTTTTATTATAATCCCAAGTAAGCTTTTTTTACATGCGGATTTTTAAGCATTTTACTTCCGGTGTCTTCTAAAATTATAGAACCATTTTCTAATAGATAAGATCTATCAGCTAACTCTAATACTTGAGAAACATGTTGCTCAACTATTATTATAGTTAATCCATGTTTATTTAATTTTTCGATAGTTTGAAAAAGTGATATAACAAGGTTAGGAGCCAAACCAAGTGAAGGTTCATCTAAAAGAAGTAATTTAGGTTTCGACATTAAAGCTCGAGCAATAGCTAACATTTGGCTTTCTCCTCCTGACAAAGTTTGAGCTTCCTGATTTTTTCTTTCAGCGATTATAGGGAAAAATTCAAAGGTTTGTTTTAATAAATCTTGACGAAAAATTCTAATGTCTTTTAAATAATTTCCTATCTCAAGGTTTTCTAAGACCGTCAATTTAGGGAAAAGCCTTCGTCCCTCCGGCACCAATGTAATCCCTTTTTTAACAATATTATAAGGAAGAAGACGATCAATTCTTTCACCTTCATAAAATATTGTACCTTTTTTAGGTGTTAATAAACCCATTATAGTACGCATTATAGTTGTCTTCCCAGAACCATTAGGACCAATTATAGCCAATATCTCTCCTTGTCTAACATTTAAGGAAATATTCCTTAAAATCTTGGTCTCTCCATAATATGCGTCGATAGATTTTATCTCTAACATTTCTCAACATCTCGATTCTTTATTTTAATTTTTAAAATTTATACTGATCACCAAGGTATGCTTTAATTACCTTCTCATCTTTTGTTACTTCTTCTGGTCTTCCTTGAGCAATTAATTCTCCGTGATCTAAAACTAAAATCTGGCTGGCTACATTCATAACCGCTTTCATCACATGTTCCACCATAATAATTGTCAACCCTTCAAGGCTTACTTTTCTGATAATATTAAGAAATTCATCAACTTCTGTTGGATTAAGACCAGCAGCTACCTCATCCAATAGAAGTAATTTGGCACCAGTGGCTAAGGCTTGAGCAAAGCCTAATCTCTTTTTGTCTGCAATAGGTATTCCTCCTGCTATTTTATTAATTTTGCTGATTAATCCCATAACCTGAGAAATATAAATAGCATACTCTTTGGCATCTCTATAATTATTATGGCGCAATAAAGCTGCTGTAATAATGTTCTCTAAAATTGTAAGAGTAGATAATGGCCTTACCACCTGAAACGTACGACCTATACCTAACTGACAAATCCTGTGTGGTTTTAAATTAGTAATATCTCGATCCTGAAAATAAATGTGCCCTTCATCTGGTTTTAAAAAACCTGTGATAAGATTAAAAAGAGTTGTTTTACCTGCACCGTTAGGACCTATTAATCCTATAATATCTTTCTCTTGGGCTTGGAAAGAAACCTGATTAACTGCTTTGACTCCGCCAAAACTTTTTGAAACTCCCCTTATTTGGAATATAATATTAGATTTTTGCATAGTCTATTTTTCCTCTCTTACTGTATTATCCTTACTAATACTATATTTTGTACGTATTTTAGTTAATATTCCTATAATCCCTTGTGGTGCAGATGTACCTATTATCAGAATAATTAATCCAGCAAAGACGATACCAAGACCCGCAACTCGTCCTCCAAATGTTGCGCGGAAGTATTCCCATAAAGGCATGATAATAGCAGATCCAATTAACGGACCGAAGAGAGTTCCTTTTCCACCCCCAACCGCTATAACCATAAAGATTACAGAATTAGTAAGTGACATAAGGTCGTTTGGGTGTATATAAAGGACATACTGGGCATAAAAAGAACCTCCTATAGCCATTAAAGAAGCAGAAATTGCGAAAGCATATGATTTGTATAAGGCTGTATCAATACCAAGTGCTTCTGCCATCGTTTCATCTTCTCTAATTGCAATGGAATACTTCCCAATTTTCGATCTACTGATAGAGTAAGTAATAAACATTCCAATAATTAAAAAGCTGAGAATAATGTAATAATAGGGGATTTTACTAAAAAAGATAAAATTAACAGGATTACTTTGAAAAGGGATAATAATACCCCTCGAACCCTCAACCCATTTCCAAGTAAGAAATAAGATTCTGATAGTTTCAGCAAAACCAATAGTGAAAAATACAAAATACGGGCCCTTCATTCGCAATGAAGGGTAACCCATAATAATGGCTAAAACACCAGCAAATACAGCGCCTATTATCATTCCTATCCAAGGTGAAATGCCAAATTTAAGAAATAAAATAGTAGAAGTATACGCCCCTATGCCATAATAAGCTGCATGTCCTAAAGAAGCCTGTCCGCAATATCCACCCACAATATTCCAGGCATTCCCTAAGAAAGCATAGAGCAATACAGTAATTGCAATATCTAAAAAATAAGGATTTTTCATAAA
>NMQN01000863.1 GCA_003575245.1 Candidatus Atribacteria bacterium 1244-E10-H5-B2
GCAAACTGAAATGTTTCTTTTCCGTTCATAGATATATTGCTGGGTCTTCCATTATTATCTGGAATATGCAAAAAAGGATTTTTTAAGGGAACTGCTGGAAGAGTAATAAGTCCCTTCAAATCTCCTTGAGAACCAGTACAAGTACAAATAATACCTTCTTGGCTGGAACCCTTTAAAATTACTGCTCCAGCTCCATCTCCAAAAAGTACGCAAGTATTCCGATCAGACCAATCAATGACCTTTGATAAAACTTCTACTCCTATTACCAGAATTGTCTTGCTCTGTTTTGATTTAATAAATTGATCGGCTACTTGTAATCCATAAACAAAACCAGTACAGCCTGCTGTTACATCAAAGCTGGGAATATCATTTAATCCTAATTCTGCCTGGACAAGATTAGCAGTTGAAGGCATAAAAAAATCGGGGGTTATTGTGGCTAATATAATCAGGTCGATCTCTTCTTTTGCTATACCAGCATTTTCAATTGCTTCTTTTGCCGCTTTTGTGGCCATCTGATACGTTTTCTCCCCGGAGGAGATTCTTCTTTGCTTTATACCTGTTCGAGAGGTAATCCACTCGTCATTAGTCTCTACCATTTTTGAAAGCTCATCATTTCCTACAATTCTCTGGGGGACATAAGCACCTGTGCTAACTATTTTTGAATAAATCATGTTACCTTCCTTAAATAATTCTTCATCTATAAAAAATAAAGTTTCTCATACTCTATGCATAGCTAATTTATTTATTAACTGCTATTATGACCTATTATTAAAGGTAAGTATACATAATAATTTATTTTTTGTCAATGTTTTTAATATAGTATCGAGTATATAGTATTGGGAATCGAGTTAAGAAAGCGAAAGAAAAGATAGAAAAAGTAGCATTCTTCTTTCTGTCTAACCTATTTCACTAAAGTTTACACTAACAGAAAGGTATGTTTTAAAAAGATTTTGAGGTAAATATGTAACAATTTAAATATAGCGAAGGTTGTTTTTTCGGTTAAAAATGGGGGGATAAAAAATAAGAGCAAATTCAGTTTCTTTAAATTTGCTCTTATTTTACTATTTATCTTTCAATTTTTAATTATGCGCCTAAGAATATCTTAAGGTCATTCTCCACATCGGTTATTCCGGCGATACTGAACTTTTCTACCAGAACTTTGACCACGTTAGGGGATAAGAATGCCGGTAAGGTTGGTCCTAAATGAATATTTTTTACTCCCAGATAGAGTAGAGCTAATAAGACTATTACGGCTTTTTGTTCATACCAGGCTATATTGTAGGAGATAGGAAGTTTGTTTATATCATCCAATCCGAATACTTCCTTTAATTTAAGGGCTATTACCGCCAGAGAATAGGAATCATTACACTGACCTGCATCTAAAACTCTGGGGATACCCCCTATATCACCTAAATCAAGTTTATTATATCTGTATTTAGCACATCCGGCAGTTAATATTATGGTATCTTCGGGTAAAGCCCGGGCAAATTCTGTATAATATTCGCGATTTTTCATCCTGCCATCACAACCGGCCATAACAAAGAACCTCTTAATAGCTCCAGATTTTACGGCTTCAACTACCTTATCAGCCAGCCCGATCACTGTATCATGAGCAAACCCTCCAATAATCTCTCCCTTTTCTATCTCTACCGGCGGTTTACATTTTTTAGCATGAGCTATAATCTTAGAGAAATCTTTTTCTTTCCCTTCTTCTGCTTCCGAAATATGTTTTACTCCGGGAAATCCCACAACACCGGTGGTGTACACCCTGTCTTTGTAAGAATCTTTAGGGGGAACAATACAATTAGTAGTAAAGAGAACCGGACCATTAAAACTTTCAATCTCTTCTTTCTGTTTCCACCAGGCGTTCCCATAATTACCTACAAAATGGGAATACTTTTTAAAGGTCGGGTAATAGTTGGCAGGGAGCATTTCACCATGAGTGTATACATCAACTCCGCTCCCCTCGGTCTGTTTCAAGAGTTCTTCCATATCCTTTAAGTCATGGCCGCTGATGAGAATTGCCGGATTATTTCTGACTCCGATATTTACTTTGGTTATCTCCGGATTTCCATAACTGGAAGTATTGGCTTTATCCAGTAAAGCCATAGCTTCTACTCCAAATTTACCACACTCTAAGACTAAGCCGACTAAATCATCAACAGAGAGACTATCGTTAGTGGTAGCAATTAGAGCTTTTTCGATGAATTGAATTATTTTTTCGTTTTCATAACCTAAATTCCGGGCATGAACAGCATAAGCTGCTATCCCTTTTGCTCCGTAAATAATTAGTCCTCTTAAAGACCTGACATCTTCATTTTCAGTACTTAAAACTCCTACTTGTTTGGCCTTCTCTTCAAATTCTTCTTCGGTATCAGCTTGCCAGATTGCTGCCTCGGGAACCTTGTCTCCGATATCTCTTTCGGCTTTTTCTAACATCTCTTTCACTTCACTTTTTAATTTTAACCCTTCTTTAATCCAGGCCACAAAATCGCTTCGGTCAAAATTTACATTGGTGATAGTTGAAAACAAACTGTCTAAGAGAAATTTATCTACCTCCTCAGAAGATGCTCCCAGTTTCCTGAGCTTTGAACTGTAAAATGAAATTCCTTTTAGCAGATAGATTAATAAATCTTGTAATCGGGCTACATCATCTGTCTTCCCACAAACACCCCGAACGGTACATCCGCTTCCCTTGGCAGTCTCCTGACATTGATAACAAAACATTTTATCGGTCATATTAAGATCCTCCTTTAATTTTTACTTTTTTCTTTTTTTAATAATATGCTTTACTGTTTAACTTCGCCATTTATCCCTATAATTACCTCTTTATAAGGGACAATAGTTTCTGACTTTAACATGGCGGTCTTGACCGCCTGGAATAGGCCGCCACAACAGGGTACCTCCATCCGGACAACTGTTATGCTCTTGATGTTGTTTCTCTGAAAGATTTCGGTAAGCTTTTCGGTATAATATTCATTATCATCTAATTTGGGACAACCGATAATAGTAATACGGTCTTTTATAAATTCCTGATGGGCGTTTCCGTAGGCATAGGCTACACAATCAGCCATTACTAAAATATTGGCATTGTTTAGATAGTCTGACCCGGGATTTATTAATTTAAGCTGAACCGGCCAATTTTGAAGTTCAGAGGGTTGCTGTCGGATGTCGCTTAGGTTGTTATTTATTTCTTTAGTATCTTGTGGTGGTTTTGAAACAGCTTTCTCCCG
>NMQN01000819.1 GCA_003575245.1 Candidatus Atribacteria bacterium 1244-E10-H5-B2
GCTGGTCTTCTGCCTGATCGGTCTGCTCATAAAGGCTCCTATGGTGCTCTCTGATATATTCAATAGTGCCTGCTCTATATCTTCTACTGATTGCATCTACCGCTTTTTTAAATAGGACCTCGAAGGGGTCTTCATTTTTAAGTTGAAGATCGCCCTGGTTAGAATCTTTCTCCAACTGTGCTAGCATATTCACGACCTCCTTCTGTGAACTTCAAGCCCAAATAGGTGAATTTCAAGCCAACCTTAGTGAACTTTAAGTGAACTTTAAGTGAACTTACTCTTTCGTCTTTATATCTGTATATATCCCATAAATAAAAGTCTTTCTATTCATTTTAATACCCAATAGGTGAACTTCAAGCTCGGATACCAAGAAATGAATATTTTCATACATTCCCCACCAAGAAAAATATTTGTAAATTTTATTATCTCTCTTATATTGGAAATCGAAGTTCACAAGTTCACCTTAAAACTTGTGAGCCTTATAAATAAAGGCTTTTTGTAAGTGAACTTCACAAGTTCACAAGTTCACCAGCTATACTCCATAACGTTCTGTTGAGAAAAATATAATTTCTTCGTGCGCCTACTCCCCCCATATCAGGATAGTTTATATCGATGTTTCGCAAGAGAAACATTTTCTCCTGGTAAGTGTTTTGAGGAAGGCTATCAGGAGAGAAGTAGCTTCGCTTTAATCCCGACACCCCACCCCCTACCCTTCAAGCAAGTAGCCAGAGAGTTATCTAATTAATCAGTTAGTTAGATAGAATCTACCCCTGTCTTATATTCCCTTCTCTAACTTATCTTTTAAACATTTCTCCATATCTTTATAAATCCCTGATCTCGATTCTTCAGTATGCCCGGACATTGCTTTTTTATAGATAGATATTTTACTTTCAAGGACCAGCTCGCTCCACCAATTATTAAGATAGTCTCCGCTTTTCAATTGATCTTTAGGGATATGCTTATAACTTCTTTTGTTCTTATGCTCTTCAAAAATAGACTGCTTATCCTTAAGAGTGGAGAGTTCCCACCAGCAATCATATCTCGCTCCCTGGATCTTTCTTCTCTCATCTTTACCGCCTGGTATCAGGTTGGACCTCTGCATTTTTCTTGCCTCTTCGGTATTGCCATAATAAGATCCTTTACTTCTTTTCTTAATCATAATTTTAATTCTCCTTTCTATCAGTTATCGATCAAAAAGACCGGGAAACTGCTTTTCTATTTTTTTTATTTTTTTAACTTTTCTATTTTTTTTATTTTTCTCATTTTTTTAATAAATCGCTGAAAGCCTTATTACATAAGACTTGCATTCATTTATAGACAATGCTTGAAAAAGATTTGTAACAGGAGTAACAGGAGTAACACGTTCTCCCTATTATTACATTAGTTACTTATATACCCCCTTATATACACCTATCTACTCCTCCATAAAAAATCGATCAATGTATTAATAACCAAAACCTGTTACTGCTGTTACTGCTGTTACACTTTTTACAAAAGTCCTTTGTTTATACCAATCTCATTTTTAGGGTTTTCTGACGACACCTTAATTTTTTTAAAAAAAAATATTAAATTTTTATTTTTTCCAAGCCAATTCCAGCCAACATCTGATTATTCTATCTTCTTCCCTTATCTGTTTTTCCTCATATCCCATACTTTTCATAGCCGAAGTAACTTCCTTTGTAGTAAGTTCCCTGATTCCTCTATCTTTTGCAAAGGAGATAAACGAATCATAGAATACATTTTTAGGTATCTCAGAATTTACTTCTTTTACAGTAAAATCATCCAAGAATCTGCGGACCGGATTCGATAGATACTCATATTTTTGAGCTACCTTCTCCACGCTGTCCAGGTTAGAAAAAGCAAACTTATTCTTCTTCATCTCTGCCAATTTAGTTAGGGCCCACAAACCCAGGGCCTCAAATTCTTTTTCTGGGATATTTTTGATAACAAATGGGTCTGCGCCCTCTCCTTCCTCAAAGATATTAGGGAATTCTATCAGAACTACCCTCCTATAAAAAGCATGAGTTCGATCCATTGTAAGGGGCACCTGATTGGTAGAAAAGACCATTTTAGCGTAATTCTTAAATTTGAAGGCCTCTCTGAATTTTCTCTCACAGCGCACAAAGCTCTCCCCGGTGGCTTCCTTCAATTGCTCGGTCTTGTTCAAGCTCTGGTAGCTCATTTCTCCGGATACATTTAAAAGTTTACCTAATAGCTCTGCAGGAGCAAAGCGATTAAATTGTAGATCGGTCATGCTCACGTCTGCTATATTCTCCTCTCCTAAGATCCTTTCTAATACATCGATATATCTTGTCTTGCCATTTGCTCCTATCCCGTGAAGAATAAAAAACTTGGCGCTCGGATATCCTCTCCACATTGAGTAAGCGATTATCTGATAAAGCATGGGGACGTCTTCTTCTGCGACAAGTTCGTGAAATACCCGATCAATTGTAGGGCATTCACTGCCACCCTCGGGGTTATAATTTATGGCCAGCTTGTTTATGAAGAAATAATCTTTGGAGTATTCAATCGTCTTTTTCGTCTCAATATCAAAAATCACATTTTTAAAGGGGATCAGGTTAGGAGGAGATTCTTTAGGATATTCTTCTTGGAAGGTCAGGCCCCTTAAATCCTCAATTATCTCCCTGACACAGTAAACTTTATAATCTTGGCGGCCAAGAATTCTTTTCCTTAACATAGAATCTAAAAATATCTCGGCTCTATCATTCCAGAGCCCGGTTTTATTCTTGTAAATCCAGAAGCGTTTTAGCAGATCAGACCTTAAAAAATATTCCCTTAAAATCTCCTCTGAATAAGGTCTCGGATTGAATTTTTGTTTTGATGTTACTTCAAAGGATCTTCCCTTGCTAATGGTTTTAATCAAATATTGCTTAGTGGCTTTTAATCCCTTCCCGGTTTTAGAGCTTCTCACGATTGCCCCAATCTCCGAATCATTAAAATTATTTTGTATCAGGATATTTACTAAGGCCATATCGTAACCCGACCCCGTCTGGTCTTTTAAGCCGGGCCTGTTCTTAATCGAATAAGTATCTCTCAATTTTTTGTTTCCCTGTAACAGTTTCTTGAATCTTTGTGGTATATCAACCTCCTCAATCTGTATATCTATATCCCCTGTATCTTCAATTTTTACCATAAACTTTTTAAATTCTTCCCCGTATTTTAAGTTGGGGTCAAATTTTATTATCTTAGATTCTAAACCCATGGGGCAT
>NMQN01000311.1 GCA_003575245.1 Candidatus Atribacteria bacterium 1244-E10-H5-B2
CCCCCTTATCTCCTTAATCGCCCTGCCAGGTAAATTACAAATCCGATAACGATAATTATTACTGATACTATTTTTATAAGAGAGTAAATATTATTGCTAAACGTAGTTATATTCCTCCTTTTTAATTCTTAAAAATACCTCTAAGTCGTCTAACTCTACTTTTATTCTGGTTCACAAAAAAATAGATATAAAAAATATTTATACACATTTTAGATTTATATTTTATCTATTTAAATATTTAATCGCATCTCCTACAGTCTTCATCTTTTCCGCATCTTTATCTGGAATTTCTGAATTAAATTCTTCCTCGAAAGCCATTATCAGTTCAACTGTATCTAAAGAATCTAAACCCAGATCATCAACAAAAGAAGAATTTTCGGTAATTTTGCTTTCATCAACTCCTAATCGATCTACGAGTATCTTTTTTATTCTTTCCATTGACTCCATTCTATACTTCAACCCCCTTTCCATAACCTTTAAATCTTAAAGATAATCGAAATTTATGGTAATATAAGGTTTTTTCATTAATCCAATCGAAATAAAACCTTCAATTTTGCGTTTTAAAGCCCCTGCTTTTTTAAATAGGTATAAAGACAAGCGTAAATCCGGTATTTTCATTAAAAACTCGCACTCTTATGTTTCAGCTTATATTCTTTATTATATTCACTGGTCTTTTCCTCATTCTTTAATCTCCAAAGTTTTTTTCTGGCCTGGCAGGCCTCTTTGTGGTCCTCATAATATTTTTTGTTCTGCTCGATGATCCTCGTTCTATGCCTCTTATAGTATTCTTTAGCTAAAGGCCTCAGCCGATCCTTATTCTCGTTTTGATAATCTTTTTGATAAACTCTTATTCTCTCCTTGTTTTTAGCCCTCCAAACCCTGAGCTGTTTCAATACTTCTTCTCTATGGACCAAATATCGCTCCCGGTTGTAGGCATTCTGGCAAGTCCGGCAAATACTGGAGAGTCCGTCTTTATATCGTCTGTTTTTAGCAAAATCCCCGATACCCCTAACTTCTCCACATTTCGAACAAGTCTTGAGACCTTTACCCCTATTTAGATTATTAAAATTTATCTTTAACCTCAAAAGTGATTTACCTTCTTTCAAATTTTTCAAATATCCCTGCCCCCCGGAAATGTACAAAACCAAGGAGCAGGGGACGGCAATCCGGATAAAGGAATTGGATAGAAGTCCAGACCGCCGGAATCCGATTCTTTATTTTAGAATAGTTTCCTGCAAAATTTTATTTAAAAAATCCTTCTGGCTTTTATGGAGTTTTAGGTTAATGCTCATATATCCATTATCGTCCACCGATATATTTATTGAAGAAGGCCTGATTATCTCTATCGGCTTTACTGGCTCAGCCACTCTTCTTTTAACTGGCTTCAATTTCTCTGCTCCAACTATCTCCGAAAAAGCCTTTTCTATCAGAGAAAATACTGTCACAGAGAAGGCTTGTTCATTTTGCAAATACTTTTTGTCTAATAAAATCTCAATGGTCGTTATCCCTCTAACTTTCTCGCTATAATCCCTAATGAAAACTGGAACATTCTCTCCTAATTCTGAATATTTTAGCCTTAAATAAAGCTTCAAACTTTTTTGGCAAACAAATAATCTGCAAAACATTATTCCCGAAAATTCCCACCTGATATATGTTTTCCGAAATTCTCGCCGGACTCCTCTTTTAATATTATTTAGACAAAAATCATCAATTTTTTTAAAGAGTTCTAAGAGCCAACCCGGTTTACTTGTGAAATAAAAATCCTCTCCAAAATTCTCTCTCATCTTAAACCTCCTTTCGATTTCAATTTTTTCTTTTCTGCCCTCAAGTGACAGTGCCTTAAAATCATGATCAACGGATTAATTTTACCCCCAATACAGTTAGTATCAAAATAAAATAATATATAGCATAAATTTAATGTGATATATATATGCAACATTTATTTTGCTCTATTTATTTATTAAGCCAAAATACCAGGCTCAGCTAAAGCACCACGGAATAACCGAGCCTGGCTAGTTCTTTGCTGTTAATATAGACTTCTAACCTTAGTGAGCTATGCTCATAGGCAACCCCCTGCTACTTTATTTAGGAAAGATAAACCATAAGCACCACCGCCCTGTTAAACATCCTGCCCCCTGGTAGAAGATATTCCAAAAAAACCAGGGAGCAGGTGACGGCAACCCGGAGAACTCTTGAAAGAGCCAGGTTGCCGAGATTCGGGTTCCTTATTCTTTCTCAAAAAGTTTATTTTGAATTTACTCATATAATAAAATTAAAGAAATTCTATCTTTAATTAGCTAACCTTACCTCTCATAATTTTAGGATTAATTTCTTCCCTTAACCAATCTGCTATTAAGTTAACACCAAATACTATCAATACCAATGCTATCCCAGGAAAAACAACGAGCCACCATTTTCCAGCATAAATATAATTTTTCCCTATAGATATCATCATTCCAAGAGATGGCTCATTTATCGGAACTCCTACACCAAGAAAACTTAATGTAGCCTCCAGCATAACTGCAGCTCCAAAATCGACAGCAGCAACTACCAATATGGGCGGTATTGCATTAGAGAGGACGTGGTTGAACATAATCCTTAAATCATTAGCTCCAATCGCCCTTGCGGCACTGATATATTCTTCTTCTTTTACACTAAGAACGGATCCTCTCATTGTTCTTGCATATCTTACCCAATCAGTAATAATTATAGCTAAGATCACTGTGCCAACACCACGGGCTTTTAGAACTCCTAAAAATAACATAGCTATCAAGGTAGTAGAAAATGAAAATATAGCATCTGCCAATCTCATTGTTACAGCATCTAATAGACCTCTATGAAACCCTGCCAAAAGACCAACGGTTACACCTATTATTCCAGCGATAATAATTACGCTAAAACCAACAGTGAATGATGTTCGGCATCCATAAAGTATAGTACTTAATATATCTCTTCCTTGATCATCGGTACCCAAAATAAAAGGGGCTCTCCCACCCTCCATCCAGATGGGCGGTTTTAGAGAATTCTCTAAATAAAGACCTTTCATATCATAGGGATCCTGTGGCGCAATCATAGGAGCAAAAACAGCCCCAATCAACATAATTATAAGAATTAAAGAACCTGTTACTGCTGATACATCTTTAATATAATGATAAAATCTTTTTGATTTAAAAATTTTAATCACAATTTATACCTATTCATACCTTATTTTAGGATTAATATACCCATATAGAATGTCCACAACAAGGTTTACACAGAGAATAAGAATAGAAGTAATCATTACGTAGGCAACTATAATCGGATGATCTGTTTCGTATACTGATGTTAGTAATAAATTTCCTGCCCCAGGCCATTGGAATATACTCTCTGTTACTATCGAAAATGCTATTAATTCCCCAAATTGCAGACCTGCCATTGTTATTACTGGTATAAGCGCATTTCTCAACGCGTGTTTAAATATTACAATTTTTGGTGGCAAGCCTTTTGCCCAAGCAGTTCTTATATAATCCTCTCTTAACACTTCTAACATTCCTCCTCTTGTTAATCGGAGAAGTACTGCAAGTTGATAAATGCCTAAGGTAAAAGCTGGGAGAATTAAATGCCGAAGACTACCTATTGTCAAAAAGCCAGTTCTCCAGTTTCCTGCTATTTTTATTACTTCACCTCGCCCAAAGGTAGGTAAGAATCTCAATTTAACTGCAAAAATCATAATAAGTAATATTCCAATTAAAAAGGTAGGAAGTGAAATCCCAAAAAGGGATCCGGCCATAATAAGTCTATTTATGAAGTATCGAGGATTTAATGATACTAATACCCCGAGACCAATTCCGAATATAAGAGCTATGAGCATGGCACTAGTAGCCAATTCAATGCTTGCCGGTAACCTCTCCAAAATAAGACCAAGAACAGGAACTTGAGCAACATAAGATAATCCGAAATTACCACGAAGAGCGTTTTTTAAAAAAACAAAATATTGAATATAAAAAGGTTTGTCCAAACCCATTTTAATTCTAACTTCTTTTTGCTGCGCCTGCGTAGCATATCGACCTGCTAAGGTAAGCACAGGGTCTCCAAAAAATTGGAAGATGCCAAAACATACAAACGAAACAACAAGAAGGATAACAACTCCTTGTGTCAATCTTGTAATAATGCATTTGTACATATAAAATAGAAGATAGTTGAGGCCAAAACTAACTAATATAATTAGAAGTTATTAGCCTCAACTACTTCGTTGCCTTTCTATTTCTTAAATGAAATTTCTCTGAAAAGTAGCCAGGTATCTGCCCGAGGTGTAAACTCTATACCTCGCCCTTTATAAACAGCATATGAATCTTCTTGATAGTGAAGGGGAATAATCGCTATCTTATCTAAAAGGGTTCTATTTAGTAGTTTTAGCTTTTCTTCCCTTAATGCTGGATCAACTATCTCAGACGATTCTTCATAAAGCTTATCTGCAGTTGGATCACTATAATTAGCGCCATTTAATCCCCCCCAACCTTTTTCTTCATTAACGCTAAGTAGTAATTGGATGACAGAACGGCCAAAATCATAAGATCCGTCAAACCACCCCAACATGTAGAAATCCAATTTATGTTCATCTACTTCAGGGAAGAATATAGCTTTTGGTTTTGTATCAAGCTCAACTTCAATCCCGACCTTTGCAAGTTGTTTAGCTATAGCTTCACAAATCTGTGCATCCCGAACGTATCTGTCATTAGGACCAGTAAGTTTTATCTTAAAGCCATCTGGATATCCTGCCTCAGCAAGTAATGATTTCGATTCCTCAAGATTGTAAGGAAGACGCTTAAGTGAAGAGTCATAACCAACAGTTGGAGGATCCGGTATCTGAGCAGCTGGAAACGCATGTCCGAACATCACCTTTTCAATTATCTCGTCTTCATTAATTGCCAGGTATATAGCTTTTCTTACTCTAATATCACTGGCTGGAAAGCCCGGTTCATTTTTGAGCCCTAAAAATATGGCTCTCCTTCCAGGACGAGTAATTACTTCTATATTAATATTCCCCGCAATGGTTTCAAAAAGTTCGACAGGTACATCTTGTAAAATATCTACTTGACCGGTTGCAATGGCAGCCAAACGGGTAGATGGTTCTGTAATCGGAGTAATTTCGGCATTCTTAATCGAAGGCACTCCACCCCAATAATTTTCATTTGCAGTTAATTTAAGATAGGAGCCCTTTACCCATTCAACAAATTTATAAGGGCCAGTTCCAATTGGATTTTGTCCTATCTCTCCAACAGAACGGGACTTAGTAGATTCTTCATCCATAATAAAGATTTGGTGTAGATTTTGCGCAAAGTAAGGGACCGATATTGTTGTCTTTATATCTATAGTCCATGGATCGCCATTAACTGTTTCTACGGATTTTGTTATTCCTCCAAAGTCTAACATTTCTGATACTGGAAAGGGTTCTTTAAGTCTCCCAAAACTAAATTTGACGTCCTCCCAAGTGAAGTCATTACCGTTGTGGAACTTTACTCCCTGTCTTAAGGTAAATCGCCAGGTTAGATCATCTACTCTCTCCCAAGAAGTAGCCAATCCAGGGCCAAGTTCCCCTGCAACATCTCTGTAGAGAAGACCTTCGAATATATTGGCCATCACAGAAAGGTTACAATCGGCATCTGATCCGTGAGGATTCATGGTTTGTGGAGCTGCAGCTACTGCAACGTTTATACTATCTTTAACTGCAGCAGTTCCACTGATAAGAGTGGTCATAATCAAGCCTGAAACTAAAAGCAAAATAACAATAATAGATGTTAATCTTTTCATTATATTATCTCCTTAAAATTTTTTAACCGACTTAACTACACATCTCCTGCTTATTTCCATATATCACCTCCCTATTATTTAATATCTAAATATTTTGGAATTAACTTTTTTCTATTTAGTATATCTAAATATAAAGCCGATTCTTTCCCTTTTAAAAACTTTCCTCCGCCTCTTTTTCCATAAAATTTATTATCATTCACGATGATTTTACCCATTAAAATAGTTGTTATCGGATACCCTTTAAGGTAGAAACCGTCTTTAACTTAAGATCTCTAGAAAAATATTAGATTCTTTTTTTCTGAATGACAGGAAGAAATGGATTCTTACTTGTGCAAGATAGTAAATTATTAATTCATTTGAGCACTCCTCCCATCATCATGCCCAACTCCTCAACACTAACTTCATTTCGTTTTACCACTCCCATAATCTTGCCCTCGTAGATAACTGCAATGCGGTCAGCGAGTGATAATATTTCATCCAGGTCATCAGAAATAAGAAGAGTTGCTGTTTTTAATTTTGTCCTTTGTTCAATCAATTGACGATGAACGTATTCCGTAGCGCTAACGTCTAAGCCGCGGGTAGGTTGAGAAGCAATCAGAACACCGGGTTTTCGGGAGAGTTCTCTTGCCAGGATTAATTTTTGGATATTTCCGCCGGAAAGGCTTTTTAAGGAAGTATATCGAGAAGGAGTCCTGATATCAAAATCACTTATTCGACGTTCGCTTTCCCGGGCAATGTTTTTGAAATTCATAAATATTCCATCAGTATAAGGTTGGTGTATATGATCTTTAAGAATCAAGTTTTCCTCTACGGTAAATTTTTGTATTGTACCATCTCGCATTCGTTCTTCGGGAATGTAAGAGAGACCGTGCTCGAGAAGTTGAGAAGGAGCCCAATTGGTAACCTCTGTCCCTTTTATATACACTTTGCCCTTTGTAGGTTTCCGTAGACCTGTAATGACTTCTGCAAGTTCACTTTGACCGTTTCCCGAGACCCCGGCAATTCCAAGAATCTCACCAGAACGTACTTCAAGGTCAATTCCCCGTAGAGCAGGAAGGTCTTCATCTCCCTGAACACAAATTCCTTCTAAAACAAGAGTTGCTCTGCCAAGTTTTACTGAAGGATGTTCAACTTGAAAAAGAACTTCTCTCCCCACCATAAGGCGAGCAAGTTTCTCTTGAGTTGCTTCAGCGGCAGGAAGAGTATCCACTACATGACCATCACGTAGTATGGTTATGCGATTGCTCAACGATAGAACTTCACGAAGTTTATGGCTGATAAAAATAATAGTATACCCTCTCTTTACCATACTCCGCAAGACGCGAAAGAGTTCTTCCACCTCTTGCGGAGTAAGAACAGCAGTTGGTTCATCCAAGATAAGGAGAGAAGCTCCGCGATATAAAATCTTCATTATTTCCACTCGTTGCTGCTCTCCAACAGAGAGTTGCCATACTTTTGCCCCCGGATCAACATACAGCCCATGAATCTTAGCGAGCTCTTTAATACGTTCTGAGACAACATCAAGGTCAAGAAGAAATTTTCGTGAGGAAGGAAGTCCCAAGGCTACATTTTCTGCTACGGTAAGAGTAGGAACTAGCATAAAATGCTGATGAACCATCCCAATCCCCAGTCGAATTGAATCCAGGGGAGAACGAATGGTAACCAATTTTCCGTTAACGTAAATTTCACCTTCATCCTGGTGATATATACCATAAAGAATTTTCATTAGAGTACTTTTCCCGGCTCCATTCTCACCAAGAAGAGTATGAACTTCCCCTGTATGGACATCAAAATTGATGTTATTATTCGCCAGAACACCAGGAAACTGCTTAACTATTCCCCGCATCTCTACTTTTTCTACTTTAGTTAAATTTGTTATTTTAGATGTATCTCTTTTCATATCAAAATGAAGATCAGGGCTCCGTATGGACACTCTGAATCTTTCTTTACTTCTCTAATTTGACCTCAATCTTTCCCATGACTATATCCTCAATAGTTTTACCTACAAGCGCTTCGTCATTTACAATAATTTTAAGGCCGCCGTTAGCTAAGCTAAGAGTAAAGATTTTACCTCCTTTTTCTCCCTTCTTAATCATTTCAATCATTGGTCTGAGTGCAACCGCCCAGTCAACAATTACACTGGAAACCACATTCTGAGGGGCAAGGGCAGATTGGTCAACATCATATCCGAACCAGAGAACTCCTCTCTGCTTCACTACTCCGATTGCTCCAATTGTCATCTGTGATGTTCCGGTAAGAACATCTGCTCCGGCATCAATATGAGTCTGTGCTGCTTCGGAGGCAAGGGCAACATCACTATATGAGCCAATCCAGGTTACATTTACTTTAGCATCCGGATTCACTGATTTTATCCCTAACTCAAAGCCTTCGGTATAGCGTTTGGCATCACCGGTCTCAATCGGACCGATTACTCCAAAAATACCACTCTTTGAAAGCTTTGCTGCCAGGACACCGTTAACATAACCACCTTGCTCAGCTAAAGGTTCATAAGCAAATATATTTGTGATTCCAAGATCAGTAAAAACATTAGCGGTAGAGCCCCAGACAAAACTTGTATTGAGGAAATCAGGAGCAATATCTGTTAAAGAGGCGCCATACTGCGAACCATGGGCAATTACCAGGTCATATCCCTCGCTGGCATAGTCTCGAATAGCAGCAGCAGCGTCCGCTACCACAAACATGCTCTCCGAATAGACAAACTGAAATTCTTCCTTACCCATCTCTTTTTGAATTGTAATCAGAGCTTCGTGCATACTCTGGCTCCAGGCAAAATCATTAATAGAGCTTGGCATAATGAATGCTACCCGGAAGAGTTCTGCACCACTTGCTCCAAACCCAAGAGACAAAACAAGAATACTTATCATAATAATAATTATTATATTTTTTTTACACTTCATCATTCTATTCTCCTATCTTTTTATATTTAGAATACAGAAAAACGTTTACTTTCCTAAAACTTTTTATATTATTTACCACCTCCTCTATACTATTCCCTCCTCTTATACTATTCCCCCCGCTCAAATGGTTTGTTTAATGCTTTAGGTGGACGTACGTAGCGTTTAGCCATAGCAACGAGTACCACGATAGTAACAATATAAGGCAACATCAAGGTAAAATCAGAGGGAATATTAATACCTTTTACCTGAACCCATATCTGAATAGCATTTACGGTGCTGAATAAAAGTGCACCAGTGAGAACACTTAAAGGACGCCA
>NMQN01000546.1 GCA_003575245.1 Candidatus Atribacteria bacterium 1244-E10-H5-B2
CCTTGCTCTTTTATATTCTATCTTTGGGAAAGATATCGGTAATCCCCTGGGAGTAAGATTAGCTCCCATATTAGGAAGTGTAGTTGCTCTTTTAATGAACTTATAACTTTAGCCGGAGGAAGAAATATTGCTGCCAGTATCCCCGGTTGGTCAAAGATTAGTCCGGAATTTGTAATAAAAGAGGAACCGGAGATAATAATCATTCCTATAGGAGCAATGGGACAGTCCGATAAATCAAATATTAAAGAAAATATTTCAAAACGTGCTGGCTGGTCTAACATCCCGGCTATAAAATCAGGAAAAATCTTTGTGGTAAATGAAGACCTCTTCTACCGATCTGGCCCTCGGTTGATAGATGGATTAGAAAAATTATATGAAATATTCCATGAATAAATCTTCTAAAGAAATCGCCGGTTATACTAACTGGCGAAAAAAATTGATTTTAATGATTATCTGGGGAAGTTTTTCGATTGTGATAATTGATTTCATATGTCTTAACTTTGGGGTGGTATCTATCCGCCCCAAAGAAATTTTCTCTCTATTATGGGGTAATTCACCAGATAAAACTAATAGTTTAATCATCTGGCAACTGAGATTTCCCCGAATAATAATGGCAAGCTTGACCGGAATAGCTCTATCCACAGTAGGAGGAGCTTTTCAGGGAATTTTAAGGAATCCTTTAGCTGACCCCTATATTTTAGGAGTATCTGCCGGAGCAGCTTTAGGTGCTTGCCTGGCCATCTTCTTACAGTATGCTACCGGATATTTTTTAGCTCCCTATATTCCTCTGTTTGCTCTTACAGGAGCAATGCTATCTATATATTTAGTCTATATGACAGCAAAGGTGAGATACAGATTGCCTTTAGAGGGTTTGCTCCTATCCGGAGTTACCATAACTTTTTTATTTTCGGCAATAATTACTATACTTATTGCCCTTTCCGAAAAAGGATTGCACTCTATGGTGTTTTGGTTAATGGGAGATCTATCCACAGCCAACTGGAATAAAATAACCATAGTTACTTTTCCGGTAATTGTAGGTTGCTTGACCTTCTTTTTCTTTTCCTTAGATTTAAATGCTCTATCCTTAGGAGAAGAAGAAGCCCTTCACCTGGGGGTAAATATTAAAAAACTCAGACTCCGTATTTTTATTATTGGGTCGATAATTATAGCCAGCGTAGTCTCCTTCACCGGCCTTATCGGTTTTGTTGGACTGGTAGTTCCCCATATAGCCCGTTTGTTGGTAGGTCCGGATCACCGGGTTATGCTCCCTACCTCTGCTCTTTTGGGAGCTATTTTTCTTCCTTTATGTGACACCCTTGCTCGAACTATCGTCGCCCCTTCAGAGATACCTATCGGCGCAATAACCGCCTTAATCGGAGCTCCAGTATTTATCCATCTTTTAAGGAGGAAAAGTACAAAAAATGGCTTGTAATGATAATATGCTGAAAGTCGACAACTTAGATTTTTCTTATGAAGAAAATCATAATAAAACCCTCTCTAATATTAATTTTTCAGTATTCAGAGGTAAATTTTTAGGAATTATCGGACCAAATGGTTCAGGGAAAACTACGCTTTTGAAAATAATTTCCGGCATATTAAAACCCTCTCGGGGTAAAATTACTATCTTTGGAAAAGAACTAGCCAATCTTTCTATAGAAAAAATAGCTCAATTTACTTCCGTCGTTCCTCAGGAGACCTCTGTCATCTTTGATTTTAAAGTAAAAGAAGTTGTCTTCATGGGAAGACTTCCCTTTATTTCTCGTATAAATGGAGAGACAATTGAGGATTACGAAATCTCCCGGGAAGCTATGGAAAGGGCTAAATGTTTATCTCTTGCGGAAAAAAATATTCACGAAATAAGCGGAGGTGAAAAACAGAGAGTCTTTATTGCCAAAGCTCTTGCTCAAACTCCTCAACTTCTTCTCCTGGATGAATTTACTTCCCACCTGGATATAAATTATAAACATGAGGTGGTAAAATTTTTCAAAAAGGTATTAGAGAATGACAAAATAATTATTATTTCTGCTTTTCATGACTTAAATTTAGCTAGTATTTTATCTAATCAACTTATTTTATTAAATAAAGGGAAGATTGAGAAAATAGGTACACCACAGGAAGTTATAAATGAAGATATTTTTGAAAAAGTTTATGGTACCAGACCGACAATCATCAACCACCCCATTCTGCATATTCCTCAAGTAATAATATAAATGCTTGGATGAGGGATTTAGAAAGAAAAAATTATTTTCGCAGCATCATATATAAATTTACTACTGAAAAATAAGAGAAAAACTCCGCAGATTAAAAATAAAACTTGCTGAAGTCTTTTACCAAAAAACTGCCCTCCTTTAAAAGATAAAGCTGAAAGAAAGTACAACCATAAAAAATCACATAACCAATGGGCAATCATAAAAATAGTAAAACCGAGCAATCCAAAAGCATAAGAGCGGAAAATAAGAATAGAGCCGATGGTTGCCATCCAGACCAGAAAATAAGGATTAGCCAGAGTGAGTATAATTCCAGCCCTCAGGGGAGAGCTTGGACCAATGCTCGAATCAACTTTTGCTTGTTTAATCCCATTAAGTAAGCCAAGACCCATCTTCAGGAGAAATAAACCCCCGAGTAATCCTATTATCGCTTTAACATAAGTAATTTTTAATATATCACCAAAACCATAAAGTATTAATATCATCAGAGGAATTTCTACAATACCATGTCCCAGGGCAATAATTGCTCCTGCATGAGGAGATTTAGTCCCTTTGCTTACAGTTACAGCAGTAACAGGTCCGGGAGCTATAACTCCGGATAAAGATATTAAGACTGCTTCTAATAAAAAAGCTGATAGCAACAATTTTTACTCCTTAGCTGGAAAGATTTTTTTAAAAATTATGATTTTCCTATTATACTCGATTTACTCATTTATTGCATCAATTTTAGGTAATCATGTTGTTATTTTTTCTCTTTTTGTTCCCAGCATGAACGCTTACTTTCTGCATCAGCTTTAAAGAGCAGATAAACCATACCACCCAAATACAAAAGGAAAATACCCATACCAGTTAACTTTGAGATATTATTTGTACTGTTCCCTTACTTGTCTTAGTCTATAGATAGAGGATTAACGAGCAATGGTTTTATTTCCTGCTGCTTAAATAGCGAAAAACACTTAATGTAGCTTTTGCTCCCTCCCCGGCTGCGATAATTATCTGTTTTTCAAAGACATCAGT
>NMQN01000262.1 GCA_003575245.1 Candidatus Atribacteria bacterium 1244-E10-H5-B2
AGAACCGGGAATTATTAGAAAATTAGATAAAGAATACTTTAAAAGAATGGAAGCAATGGAATTTGCGGTGAAGTACGATGCTTGCCAGAAAGAATTAGAGTTATCCAAAGCTGATTTGGTAATATTAGGGGTTTCTCGAACTTCAAAAACACCACTTAGTATGTATCTTGCCCATAAGGGTATAAAGGTAGCCAATATGGTATTGGATTTTGAATTTGAACCACCGTCTGGAATATTTAGTTTACCACCGGGGAAAGTAGTTGGTCTAACCATGGAGCCTGATAAATTAATTGAGATAAGAAGTGAAAGGTTAAAGGCATTGGGGCTACCAGACGAGGGTGTATATAATAAAGAAGAAAGAGTAATTAAAGAGCTAAAATATGCAGATAGTATCTACAAAAAAATCGGATGTCCGATAATTGACGTAACCAGTATGGCCATAGAAGACATTGCCACAAATATACTTAAAATTATAAAGGAGGAAGAATGAGTATAAATAAATATGTCTATTTTTTTGATGAAGGAAAAGGAGATATGAAATCCATCTTAGGAGGGAAGGGTGCAGGTCTGGCAGAAATGACCCGAATAGGCCTTTCCGTTCCTCAAGGATTTACTATAACTACAGAAGTGTGTGTTGAATATTATAAAAATGATAAAAAATATCCTCAAGGATTAGAGGAGCAGATAGAGGAAAATTTAAAAAAGTTAGAACAGGTATCTAAAAAAGCGTTAGGAGATACCAAAAATCCTTTGTTAGTCTCAGTTCGTTCCGGCGCACCAATTTCTATGCCTGGTATGATGGATACAGTTCTAAATTTAGGATTAAATGATGTTACTATTCAGGGAATTGTCGAAAGAACAAAAAATGAGCGTTTCGCTTACGATAGTTATCGACGCTTTATACATATGTTTGGAAATGTAGTTTTGGGCATTGAACATGATAAGTTTGAATATCTTTTGGAAGAACTTAAAAAAGAACTTAAAGTAAAATTAGATACGGAAATTGACTGCGAAGGGCTGAAAATATTAGTAGAGAGATACAAAAAACTAATCAAAAAAGAGACCGGAAAAGATTTTCCTCAAAAACCTAAAGTTCAATTAGAGAGGGCTGTAGATGCTGTATTTAATTCCTGGAACACTAAAAGGGCGATAACTTATCGTAGGATTAATAAAATTTCCGATGATTTGGGGACAGCAGTAAATATTCAAGAGATGGTTTTTGGCAATATGGGAGAAGATTCGGGAACAGGGGTTGGATTTACCAGAAATCCTTCTACCGGAAAAAAAGAATATTACGGAGAATATCTTTTGAATGCCCAGGGAGAAGATGTGGTTGCAGGCATCAGAACACCTTTGCCTTTATCTAATCTCAAAAACGATTTACCGGAAATATATGGAGAACTTATTAAGATAGTTACAATTTTAGAAAAACATTATAGAGATGTTCAAGATTATGAATTTACCATAGAAGAAGGGAAACTTTATTTGCTACAGACCAGAACAGGGAAAAGAACCGTCCAGGCTGCTCTTGAAATTGCTGTTGATATGGTTGAAGAAGGAATAATAACCAAAGAGGAAGCAATCCTAAGGATAGAACCCAATCAATTAAATCAACTGTTGCATAGAAGGATAGATCCCAACGCAAAACTGGAAGTAATTGCTAAAGGATTACAGGCTTCTCCGGGTGCTGCTTATGGGAAAGTGATCTTTACCGCGAATGAAGCAGAGGAATTAGGAAAAGAAGGAGAAAGGGTAATATTGGTAAGAACAGAAACAACTCCAGATGACATCCATGGTATGGTAGAAGCCCAGGGTGTCCTCACCAGCAGAGGAGGTATGACCAGCCATGCGGCCGTAGTGGCAAGGGGCATGGGGAAGGCTTGTGTAGCCGGCTGTAGTGTTTTGAATATTAATACAAAAAAAGAAATTATTTCTGTTAATGATTTGGTAATAAAAAAATATGAATTTATCACTATAGATGGCGGAACCGGTGAAGTATTTCTAGGAAAAGTTCCTACCATCGAACCGAAAATGAGTAAGGAATTTGAAACCCTGTTATCCTGGGCTAACAAAATAAAACGCTTAGGTGTATACGCTAACGCCGATACACCGGAAGATGCGCAAAAGGCCAGAGAATTAGGGGCGGAAGGTATAGGACTTACCAGAACAGAGCATATGTTTATGGAACAAGATCGATTACCCATTGTACGAGAAATGATTACGGCGGACACTAAGAAGAGTAGAGCAGAAGCCTTAAAGAAATTGTTACCAATGCAAAAGGGTGATTTTTTAGGTATTTTAAAAGTGATGAAAGGGTTGCCGGTAATTATCAGACTTCTTGATCCACCGCTTCATGAATTCTTACCTAATTTAGAAGATACTTTAATTGAGGTAAATATTCTAAAACTGAAAAATGCGGATTTAAAGGAACTTGCTAAAAAGGAAAAATTATTAGAAAAAATTAAATCTTTACATGAAATGAATCCAATGTTAGGACTTCGAGGGTGCAGGTTAGGTTTATTATACCCGGAAATATATGAGATGCAAATAGAGGCGATAATTGATGCAGCAATAGAATTAACTAAACAAGGTATCAAGGTTAAGCCAGAAATAATGGTTCCTTTAATTAGCCATGTAAATGAATTTAAGCCAATATGTAAAAAGGCAAAAAAAATTGCCAATGAAAAAATAAAGTCTGCAGGGGTAAAATTGGAATATAAAGTGGGAACCATGATTGAATTACCCCGGGCCGTTTTGACTGCTGATAAAATAGCAGAAGAAGCAGAATTCTTTTCTTTTGGTACCAATGATTTAACTCAAACAACTTTTGGAATAAGTCGAGATGATGCGGAAGGGAAATTTTTAATGAAATACGTTGATGAGAAAATTTTAGAAGAAAATCCTTTTGAGGTTTTAGATCTCGAAGGCGTAGGAAAATTAGTTGAGTTGGGTACAAAGTTGGGAAGAGAAACCCGTCCTAATTTAGAAGTTGGTATTTGTGGAGAGCACGGCGGAGAACCACAATCGGTAGAATTTTGTCATTCTGTGGGCTTAAACTATGTGAGCTGTTCGCCCTTTAGAGTTCCTATTGCTCGATTGGCAGCCGCCCAAGCGGTAATAAAAGAAAAAGATTAAAGATAAAACAATATTAGTTCACCAATTGGCCAATTCTCCAATTAGAAAATATTATAAAATAGATCATAGCGATAATAAAAAAGGCCAC
>NMQN01000883.1 GCA_003575245.1 Candidatus Atribacteria bacterium 1244-E10-H5-B2
ATTTTTAATTGTAACAGAGAGCAGAATCGAGACAGAGCCCAATCCTTTCATAAAGGAAATATCCAATATTTTATTTCAAATGGGAGATAAGATTACTTTAATTGAATTTAATGAAATCCCGGAATCGATTCCTATTAATAATTTACACGCTCAATCTCCACACGGCTGTTATGTCGTAAAAATTCCGGTTAAAGATGAAGAAGGACACCTTGAATTTAGATTAGCTTTAATTGCTCGCTCCAATGATATCTGTGAAGGTTATCTTCCTTATACCAGGGGAAATATCATTCAGCAGGCATTCAAATTGTTCCCAGTTTATTATGAATGTTTACAAAACCATGAATATTATTATTCCCAGTTACACCCGGATGCAGGAGGAAGGAGCAGCCGGAAAATCGATTGAATTTAGTGGTTCCATTCAAAAAAAAAGAGCGTATTAAATAAATTACAACCCGGTGACGTCATTCATTTAAAAGGACATATCGTCATGTATTTGGGTAAGGTTGGAGAAAATCATTATATTATTCACTCAGGTTCTGGATATGGGATAAAAAGTAAAGATGGAAGGATAAAGCCGGTAACCGTTCACGGGATTTTTATTTCGGAAGTTCACCAATTGCTTATGAGCGAAGAGAAAAGCTATTTGGAGGTATTCACAACTGCCCAAAAGTTTCTATAATTATTAATTATATTATTTTTATAAGGAGGTGATGACCTAAAAAAGATTAAATGGAGAACGATTAAAATCTAAAAGAGGCGATGCCAAAGAAAAAATTATTGATTTTTTGCAAAAAAGTAAATAATTTTTAAAGGAGTGTTTATTATGTTTAAAAAAATGTATCTATGGACAATATTAATTGTATTGTTTCTTTCATTGACCTGCACGACAAATGCAGCTATTCCAAATGACACTTTGGTTATCGGAGCAAATACAGAAATATACATCACCCACGATCCTGCGGTATCTTTTGAAGTTTTACCCAATGCTATGCTAAAAAATATATACGCAGCACTTGTAAGGATTGAAATTGAGGATGAAAAATTTGTAGTAGTACCGGATCTTGCTGAGAGTTGGGAGCTTGCGCCTGATGGTAAAACCTGGACATTCCGACTCCGCAAAGAATTGGTTTTTGCAAATGGTGACCCTCTAAAAGCGGATGCGGTTGTTTATTCTTTCCAAAGAGTCTTAAAGCTCCAGAAGTCCCCTTGCTGGCTTTACTCTGATGTTATAGGATTAACCGAAGAAGGGATTTCAGCTCTTGATGATTACACCGTTAAAATAATTACCAATGGAGCCCCCCCAAACATTGTTCTAACCATATTAGGCGGTAATGGTATTGTAAATCCAAAAGTTGTAAAGGAACATGAAGTGGATGGTGATATGGGGGAGGCATGGCTAACAGACCATACTGCTAGTGCTGGTCCATATGTACTTAAAGAATGGTCCCGCAAGATAAGTGTAGTTCTTGTTGCCAACGAGAACTATTGGCAAGGAGTGCCCAGGATTAAGACTATAATTATTCAAGACATTCCGGAACCTACTGATCAACTTTTACGTCTCAAGAAAGGTGATATAGATATAGCATGGGACTTAACTGCTGAGCAAGCTAATTCACTTAAAGGTTCTTCCGATATCTCTATCGTTACTACTCCCGGACAGAGTGATGAGTACGTTGGTATGAATGCCGGTTGGGGACCTTTTAAAGATGTAAGAGTAAGGCAAGCTGTGAAATACGCCATAGACTATGATGCAATAATCGATAAAGTAATGGCCGGGTTCGCCATAAATAATCAGCAATTTCTTCCCGTAGGATACTTTGGCTATGTTGAAAATAATCCTTATTATCAGGACATAGAAAAGGCAAAAGAACTTATGGCTGAAGCGGGGTATGCCGATGGTTTTGATGTAGAGTTGGTGACAAATACCACGGAACGTCGAAGAACTGAAGCTGTAGTTGTTCAGGAAAATCTTGCTAAAATAGGGATAAGAGCAGAAATAAATATAATGCAAGCATCACAGATGTATGCAAAATATAGAGAACAAGGATTACAGATGATCATCGCTGGTTGGGGAGTCGATTATCCGGATGCAGATGCTCTGGCTCATCCTTTTGCCAATCATCGCGTGAAGCAACTTGCCTGGAGATGTGCATGGTATGATGATTATGCTGCTGATCTTGCAGAAGCTGCAGGTAAAGAAATAAATGAAGATAGGCGTTTTCAAATGTATCAGGATCTTACCAACTATTGGCATATATATGGTCCATTTGCCATGATGTATCAACCCATTGAAAAATGGGGAGTAAGAAATGAAGTAAAAGATTACGATAAAGCTGCCGAAGGTTATGCTGTTCACTATGATCTTACAAAAATATATAAATAAAATAATATCTAAAAATTGAAGTTATAAAGAAGATCGTAGTTCATCTATAAATAGTGGTTTCAGGATTGCTTAGTATATTTTTTACAGATGAGTTTCTACCCTGAGACCACTATTTATTTTAAAAAATGAGGAAGTTATAAAATGAAACTGGGAACATATATTATAAAAAGAATTTTTTTAATGTTAATTGTTATGTTGGGTGTAGCAACAATAGTTTTTTTTATAACTCATATTATTCCCGCAGACCCGGTTGGAGCGATATTAGGTGGAAATGCCCCCATAGAACTTATCGATCAAATGAGACATCAACTCGGCTTAGATAAACCAGTATTAGTACAATTCATCGACTACTTAAAAGGTATAGTTCATGCAGATTTTGGAATATCTCTCAAATCAAATCGACCTGTCTTAAAAGATATAATAAATTATTTTCCCGCCACTATTGAATTAGCAATTGCTTCTATGATTTTCGCAGTAGTAGTCGGAGTAGTTCTTGGAGTTTTTTCTGCAATATATAGAAATAAATCTATCGATCATTTTTCAAGAATATTTTCTATTTTAGGAGTATCGATGCCAGTTTTTTGGCTCGGTTTGTTACTGTTATTATTATTTTACTATCATCTTGATTGGCTTCCGGGTGGAGGCAGACACAATCTTTTTATTTTTCCTACTCATATTACCGGTCTTTTACTACTAGATTCTATTATTGCAAGAGATTGGATAGCTTTTTGGGACGGGCTTCGTCATATTATACTTCCCGCATTCGTTCTCGGCTACGCTTCGGCTGCCTCAATAGCAAGAATAATGAGAGCAAGTATGCTGGATATTTTAAAG
>NMQN01000619.1 GCA_003575245.1 Candidatus Atribacteria bacterium 1244-E10-H5-B2
GGATTTTAGAGGGATATAAAAAATGGAAAGAGAAAAAATTAATAACTCCTGATGAGATTAAAGAGGCAACCGCAGAATATAAAAGCTCACAGGACGTGGTGGCCGAATTTATAGAACAATGCTGTATGGAAAGTCATCGGGTAAAGATTGCTACCAAGGAGTTATATAAAGCCTATAAATATTGGTGTGAAGAAAGTGGTGAGGATCCAGTAAATAAAAAATCATTTGGCAGGCGATTATCAGAAAGAGGTTATAAGTCTATAAGAATCGGATCACCTAAACAAGAGCATGGCTGGCTAGGAATTGCTTTGAAGGATAAAGAAATCGATTTACCTTTTAATAATGATTAAAATTAGTACGTTTAGTATGTTAAATCACTAAGTGAGCGTTAATTATATACTTTCTTTCTCATATAGGGGTTACACTCACTTGCCCTAGAAACATACTAAACGCACTAAAATAGATTTTTAAAAATTGACTAAATGTGCTAAAACGCTTGGTATATAAGCATTATATGGATTTTTAGTAAATTCAGTAAAAAAACTAATTTTGGGAGGAAGGGGAAAAAAATGACAGAATCTAATATTAAAGAATTTAAAGAAGAAGATAAAATTGAAGAATTGGGCAACAAGATATGCAAATTTGTTGAATATCATAAAGGGGGTAATCAAAATTATGGCTAAAAAATGGAGAAGTACAGAAAGTCATTTAGGCAATACCGCAGAGGCAAGAGAACGGCAGAGGGCTAATCTGATTCCGGGAAATAGCTGGTATAGAAGAAAGACTAAGGGACTTCGGCTCGATTGCTTTTGGGGGGTTATGCCTCTTAAAGATAGGCAGGATATATTTGAAGCATTCGAGAATAGAAAAGATCTTAAAGAAATTGATAATATGCCTGAAGAGGAATTAAAAGACAAAAAATATCTTGCCGAGTGGTGGAGCAAGCAGGAACTTGAAGATAAAAAATTTATCTATAAAAATGAGATGACCACACTTGCTAAAGAATCGGTATCTTGGCTCCTCAAAGGCATAGAGAAATGCCTAAAGAAGAAGTTGGCCCTGTTAGAAAAGACCTGATTAATTTAGTAGAGGAGAATTAAAGTTATGGTTAAAAGGAAATTCAGATCTGCAGAATCGTATTATGGCAATAGTGAGCAAGCGAGAAAAAATCAACGTGGGAATCTAACTCCGGGCAATAACTGGCAGAAACGAAAGATTAGGCAATTGAGGATTGATTGTTGGTGGGAATATGGCGATCTCGAAGATAAACAAATTACCTATGAATATTTCGAGAATAAGAGAGATATTAAAAATGTGTTTAAAAGGGAACTAAAAGGCGAAAAATATATTGATGATTGGTGGCTCGGATTGGAACTCGAGGTTAAGGAAGATATCATTAAAAAAATATTATCCTGGCAGGATCAGAAGTTTAGGACGAGGCAGTTCAAGCACATAAATAAATGTTTGGAAAAGAAATTGGCCGTATTGTATGAGAAATAAGTTTTGTAAAGTAAAAGAACGAATCAGGCCATATTTCAGATAATCGGTATTCACTCGAAAAAAGAAGTCTATTTAGACCACTCAGGGATTGAAAGTTTATTTTCCGCTTGCTATAAAAGTAAGTGAGTTAAATCCCCGAAATCCTTATGGAGTGAGAATCCTGCAAATGTTGGTATAACTTAATTTCTTCGGGGTGCCTGGTGTGCTTTTTTATTTAATAAAGCTATTCCCTGAGCAAGTTAAGGATAAAAGCAAAAAGGCTATTTATTCTTTTCCTTAACCTTTATTTAGATTCTGAGATATTAGATAAATCTGAGAGAAATCAGAGTTACACCGAAACGGGAAATCGGGTAAAATAGCCAAAAAAAAAGCCTTATAAAATAGGGGTTACAGAAAAGGCATTGTAAAGTTATCGAGTAAATTTACCCTGATTCTCAATTCACTCGATAAATCTGTTTTGTTATATTTTTCTGAGGATAAGCAACAATATTCACTATAAGGGTCTGAAAAGCCTCTTTCCTTTTCGTGAGTGATTCGGTGTCAATTCGGATCTTTCCCCTGGGAGTCTCGACCGGTCGTATTTAACACAATATGTATCCTGTTAAATTCAAAAAGCTATATAAAATAAGGCTTTCAGAATATTCGAATTTATTTTAATAGAATACTTGCTTTTTTGTTTACCTTATGTTAGGATTTGATTAGTTAGATATAATATATCATAGGAGGTAAAAAAGCTATGAGAATCGTAGAGCCGATAAGGTCAGTAGATCAAATAAAGCAGATTAAGGGGAATCTATACCGACAGAAAAGCCCTAGAGATTTTTTATTATTCGTCTTTGGTATTAATAGCGGTTTACGAATCGGGGATTTATTATCCCTGAAACTCGGAGACGTCAAAGATAGCCAGGGCAATCTGAAAGACGATCTCGATATCAGAGAGCAAAAGACCGGTAAGACCCGGAAGGTTTTCTTTAATAAGCAGATCAAAGAAGCCTTAAAATATTACCTGGAAAAGAATGATATATACGACTTGGACCGCTACCTATTCACTAAAGAGAAATCAAAGAGGAATAAACCGATTACCAGGGTTAGAGCCTATCAGTTAATTAATAAATGGTGTAAAGATACAGGCCTTAATTGTAGAGTTGGCGGTCATACTTTGAGAAAAACCTTTGGCTATCACTTGCGAAAGCAGGGAATTTCAATCGAACAGATCTCCAGTTTATTGAATCACCAAAATATCAAAGTAACTTTCCGGTATATCGGGATTAGTCAAGATGAGGATAGGGCAGTCATTAAGGGATTCGGGATATAAAATCTCTATAAAGGGGGTGGAGACACCCTCTTTTTTTTATCCGGAGAAAGGGATATACACCTAAGAAAAGCCTCTTTCCCTTTCTTGAGTGATATCGAGGTTTCGGTTTATAAGATCAGGGCTTTAATGGATTTCAGTTATACCGAGTACCGAGAGCATAAGGCCAATGTCTAATGTAAGAATCTATCTCAATTAACTCGATAAATAATGTAATAATAACAAAACGCAATATAATTTAAAATATATTGTTTAGCGAAAGCCTTACATAATACCACTTTCAGGATTTACACTTAATTATATTGTTATTTGATTGCTAATTCTATAACAGAACGCTTGGCAAAAAATAAGCAATCCTATATACTATAAGCATAAAGTCTAAAAAAGAGGTGTCTTAAAATAGTA
>NMQN01000434.1 GCA_003575245.1 Candidatus Atribacteria bacterium 1244-E10-H5-B2
ATAGTTCAAGACCTCTGGTAACCACATATTTTTCATCAAGTATTACAAAATCCTTCTTTAGTCTGGCTGCCAAGATCGGGACAATCCCTCTTTCTGTCGCTTCCTTATCACTTTCTACTCCTATATCTATATAAAGGTCATCCCAATTATAGATTTTATTAAATTCTTCCTTCTTTAATAAATGAGGTGGTTTGAGCCCGATTACGCCTTGAACTATCCCTTGATCAGTTACAATATCTACTACCCGATTATAGACACCTCTGACATCCCAGCCGCCTATTGGCTTAAATCTCAAGTAACCATTTTTTTCAACATAGTTAATTAAAAATCCAAGCTCATCCATATGAGCCATAAAAGCAATTCTTTTTCCCCCTCTGCCTATTGTGGCAGAAAGATTTCCTACCTCATCTTCTTTAAATTCTTCTTGAGGAAACAATTCTTTAATCTTTTCTCTTATCGGTTCCTCAAAACCACTTATACCAAAAGTATTTACTAATTCTTTTAAAATCTGCATTTTATCCATTTTTATCTCCTAACAGGAACAGGGGACGGTCCTCTGTCATTTTTTAAGAATCCCCTAAGACTGCGATAGCCGCTCCACCAATACCAATATGTACACTTAAAGCGGGGGATGCTTCGGAAATCATCACTTTTGAAGAATTAAAGACATTGCGAATTTTATAGCCGTACCACTGAGCCAACTCTGGTGCAGCAACATGAGCAATACCAAAACGAGGATTTTTAACGCTTTTAGCAAATTTAATCGCCAAATCTAAAGTTTTATTAATAACTCTTTTTTGTCCTATCACTTTAGCTGCTTCGACAATATTGCCATCAGAATTTACAGTCAAGATGGGCTTCAAGTTAAGAAGTGTACCTAAAAATCCTTTAGTTTTATTCAAGCGCCCACTACGTATTATATATTTTAAAGTGGGAACAGCAACAAAAATCCTGGTATTCTTTATAGCAAGTTTTAACTGCTTAACAATTTCATTTAAATCAGATCCTTTTCTTATTAATTGAGCTGTTTCCTCAACCAACAACCCTAAAGCAACTGAACTTGTTTTACTATCAACAATATGAATTTTATTAACGTACTCCATATCTTTACAACCCATACGGGCACCCTGAATCGTTCCGCTTAATTTTTCAGAAATATGTAGAGAAATTATTGATTTATATCTTTGTGCAGCTTTATCATAGACTTTTTTAAAAAGAGCTGGAGCAGGCTGAGAAGTGGATAGCTTTTCACTGGAGGTTTCTAAAATATGAATAAAATCCTTTGGTTTAATTTCTACTTGATCTAAATAACTCTTTTTCCCAACTTGAATCACTACAGGCACAATCTGAATATTATACTTCTTAATTAACTCTGGCGGCAAATCACAGGTTGAATCGGTAACCAACCCGATATTTTCTTGAGTATCAAGTTTAATCTTAGTATTCTGTTTGTGCATATCATCAACTTTAGTTTTCACTATAGTTCCGAATTTAGACAATTCAGCAAAAACATCTTCTGGTTTATCAGTGTGAATGTGGATATGAGCTTTGTTTTTAGAGCCGGCAATAATCAATGAGTCACCTAAAAAAGAGAGTTTTTGTTTAATTGTCTTTAGATCTAAGCCAATGCCTTCAAGCAAGCATTCAGCACAGAACTGAAAATTAATTTCACAATCAACCTTTTCTAAATTAAAACTCCTCATTTTATCGGTAGTAGAAGCAATTACTTTTAAAGATTTAATTTTACCATATTCAATAAAGTTAACTATTCCCTCTAATATATTGACAAAACCCTGGGCTCCGGCATCAACTACGCCTGCCTTTTTTAATATCAGGAGTTTGTCGGGTGTTTGGGCCAGGGAAACATTTGCTTTAGATAATGATTTTTTAAAAAGTTCGACAAAATCATGGGTATGGTGAGCATTTTCAGCAAGATGGTTTGCCCAATCTTTCATTACTGTAATAATAGTTCCCTCTTGAGGATTAGAAATTGCATTTCTTGCTTGTTCTGCGGCCTTAGTGGCGGCTTGGGCAAAAGCTTCTGTGCTAAGACGTACTTTACCCTTGGTTGCTTCTGCCAGGCCTTGAAAAAATTGAGCTAAGATAGCTCCGGAGTTACCGCGTGCTCCAGTCAAAGCCGAATCAGCAATAATACTACTAATCCTGGCAAAAGAAGATTCTTTACATTTTTTAATCTCTCTTACAATGCTGTTCATGGTAGCTACCATATTAGTACCTGTGTCCCCATCGGCTACCGGAAAAACATTAATATCGTTCAGATACTGTTCCGTCTGATTTATTCGTTGGGCAGAATTTAAAATAAAACGTTTAAATCGAGTACCATTTAAATATTTTATCCTTATCTTCATAATTATAAATTATTCCTTATTTTACTTTTGCTTTATAAGTAAATATAGAAATATTTTCTATACAATAACATTTTTGGAAAATCGCGTCAATTTTCCCGTTTTTCGATAGAGATTGTTTTATAATAATACAGGGGACAACATACCAGGGGACAACATACCAGGGGACGGTCCTCTGTCATTTTTTTATTCTATCCTTCCGCCGAGATGTTCACCTAAAAATTCCTCCATAGTCCGATAAAAATCACCTTATGGTTAATTTACCGGAAATTAATTAGATTGCTTTTAGCAAATCATAGAGATTAACCTTTAATTGTAAACCTCGAACTCCCGCGCTGAATATAATAAAAGGAAATTGGAAGGCGCTTTCATCGATATAAGTGGGATAATTTTTTTTCATTTCCAAGGGTGAAACCCCTCCCCGAATATAACCAGTTAGCGATTTTATCTCTTTTAAATGAACCATTAAAATTTTTTTATTTCCGCTTAAAGAGGCTGTGGCTTTCAGATCAAGTTCTGATCCTCCGGGAATACATACAATCATTACTCCTGTTTTATCCCCTCGGATTACCAAAGTTTTAAATACCTGCTTTAAAGGTTGACTCGTCTTCTCGGCTGCATTTTCTGTACTAAGGTCTGTTTCATCCACTTCATATTCTAAAAGTTCATAGAGAATTTTTAATTTATCTAAAAACCTAGCAGTGTTAGTCTTTTTCATTTTGGTAACCATAACTGTTATAACTTCTGATTTGGTCTATTGTCTTTCGTTTTTTGGGGCGTATTTCAGTAAATTGCGGATAACCCATAGTTATAATAAGCTCAACTCTTTTTGACTGGGAAATAT
>NMQN01000509.1 GCA_003575245.1 Candidatus Atribacteria bacterium 1244-E10-H5-B2
CAACTACAAAAAGTAGGGCTTTTAGCATCGATAGGTGTTTATGAGACAAAAATTTATCATCAACCTTTTAAAAAATTTAATATAGAGGTTATCTCTCCTGAGGAGAAAGATAAAGAAGAAGTTATGAATGCAATCTATGCGGTTAAGGCAGGAGATTTATCCAATGAAGTCAAAGGGAATATTATAAAAATCGCTCAAAAACTAATCGATAAAGAAGCAGAAGCAATAATTGCCGGATGTACTGAGATTCCCTTAATTCTAAAAGAGGGAGATGTCTCAGTTCCAATAATAGACCCGACCCGGATTTTAGCTAAAGCCGCCATTCAGAAAGCGAGGTGACAGGGGACGGTCCTTTGTCATTTTTTATTTTAATCATTAAAAATGGTAGGGGCAGACCTTGTGTCTGCCCTTCTTTTATTTCTCAGTTCTCAATTACAAGTTTCTGTAAGGGCGTATTGCAAGATGCCCTTACTTTTATCTATTACTCATTACTCATCACTTATTACTGTATTCTTTACTCGATTCTATATTTAAACTTTAGACAAGTACACTAAATTGTGGTAAAATCTTTAATAAATAATTATAAAGATGTTGCAAGACAAGGAGCAGATAAGGGAGGAACATCGGTGGAGAAAGATATAGAATTTGTTAAAGAAATTGCCTCAAAAGAGAAGAACTTTTCACAATGGTATGTGGATGTAGTAAGAAAAGCTGAACTGGCCGATTATACTACCATAAAGGGTTGCATGGTAATCAGGCCTTATGGATATGGTTTATGGGAGAACATGCAAGCTGGTTTAGATAGAAGGATTAAAGAAACCGGGCATAAAAATGCTTATTTTCCTTTGTTTATTCCGGAGAGTTTACTAAAGAAAGAAGCAGAACATGTAGAGGGTTTTGCTCCGGAAGTAGCCTGGGTTACTCATGGAGGGAATCAAAAACTTGAAGAAAGATTGGCAATACGTCCAACTTCTGAAGCAGTTATTTGCAGTTTATACTCTAAATGGGTTAAATCCTGGAGAGACTTACCTATTTTGATAAATCAATGGGTAAATATTGTGCGTTGGGAGAAGGTGACACGTCTGTTTTTAAGGACTACCGAGTTTCTCTGGCAGGAGGGTCATACTGCCCACAAGTCCGAGAAAGAAGCAGAAGAAGAGACCTTAAAAATTTTAAAAGAGGTTTATCAAGACTATATTGAAAAAGACCTGGCTGTCCCGGTAATTATAGGGCGAAAGACTGAGAAAGAAAAATTTGCTGGTGCCCTACACACTTACACTTTAGAAGCCCTTATGGCTGATGGTAAAGTCTTACAAGCGGGAACCTCTCATAACTTGGGACAAAATTTTGCCAAAGCCTTTAATATTAAATTTTTAGATGAAGATCAGAAAGAAAAATACGTCTGGCAGACTTCATGGGGAACAACTACCAGGTTAGTCGGAGCCCTGGTTATGGTACATGGTGATGAACGGGGTTTAAAATTGCCTCCCAAGGTCGCCCCTGTTCAGGTAATCATAGTGCCCATTATGTTTGATAAAACCAAGAAAGAGGTTTTAGAAAAAGCCGAGAGTATCCGAACCATTTTAAAGAAGGATTTTCGGGTAGAGATTGATATCCGAGACGGATATACCCCTGGTTGGAAATTCAACGAGTGGGAGATGAAAGGAGTTCCTTTAAGACTGGAAATTGGGCCTAGGGATATGGCGCAAGAGCAGGTGATGCTGGCGAGAAGGGATACCGGGGAAAAGACGGCGGTAAAAGAAGAAAAATTAGTAGAGGCAGTGAAAGAATTACTGGATAATATTCAAGAAGATCTTTTTACCAGAGCCAAGAAATTTTTAGAAGAAAATATTCGCGAGACCTCCAATTATAATGAATTCAAAAAAATTATCGAAAAGCAGAGAGGATTAATCAAGACTTATTGGTGTGAAAGTAAAGATTGTGAAGATAAGGTAAAAGAAGAGACCAAAGCAAGCATAAGATGCATTCCTTTTGAGCAAGAAAAAGCTTCGGGAAAATGTATTTATTGTGGGAAGGAGTCTTCTACTTTAGTGTATTTTGCCCGAGCTTATTAAAAAATTATAAAGATAAAGGAGGGTAAAAAAATGGCCGAAGTACTGATTGGAAAAGTAACCGATTACTTTGCCAAAATAGGTGTTGCTGCTTTAGTTATTGAAAATGGAGAACTAAGTTTGGGTGATACCATTCATTTTATTGGACATACTACTGATTATGAACAAAAAGTAGCTTCCATGCAAATAGAACACCAAGCTGTAGATTCTGCCAAAACCGGCGATGGGCTAGGAATCAAGGTGAAAGATAGAGTTCGCCATGGCGATAAAGTATATAAAGTTACCGCTTAGATTAAATTGTTATTATATATAAGGTCATTCCTGTTTCCTCAGGAATGACCTTTATTTATTTCCTTTTACTTTCTTTTGGACTTAGTTTTTCCAGAAAAGGTTTAATCAAGTCGATGGGTATAGGAAATAGAGTTGTAGAATTTTTCTCGGTAGCAACTTCAGTTAAAGTCTGTAAATATCTAAGTTGTAAGGCAATGGGCTCTTTGGCAATTCTATCTGCGGCTTTGACTAATTTTTCTGAGGCCTGGTATTCTCCTTCGGCATGAATTATCTTTGCTCTTCTTTCTCTTTCTGCCTCAGCTTGTTTAGCCATCGCCCTTTTCATGCCTTCGGGTAATTCAATGTCTTTAGTTTCTACCGCAGTAACCTTAATTCCCCAGGGACCGGTATGTTCATCCACAATTTTTTGCAGGGTCTGATTTATTTTTTCTCTCTGTGACAATATTTCATCTAATTCCATCTGTCCTAAAACACTGCGCAGGGTAGTTTGAGCAATTTGCGAGGTAGCATTGACAAAGTTTTCTATTTCTACAATCGCATTTTCCGGGTTAACTACTCTAAAATAGATTACTGCATTAACTTTAACCGGGACTGTATCTTTGGTGATTACTTCCTGTGCCGGGACATCCATAGTGATAATCCGCAGACTTATCCTCACTATTCTATCTACAACAGGGATTAAAAGAATCAACCCCGGACCTTTGGCGCCGACTAATCTTCCCAATCTGAAGATTACCCCTCTTTCATATTCTCGTAATATTTTTACAGCCTGTGATAATATTAGGAGAAATATTATTAAAATTCCCAGGTAAATTTGTAGCTGTGCAATTATTTCCATTGTAATTT
>NMQN01000094.1 GCA_003575245.1 Candidatus Atribacteria bacterium 1244-E10-H5-B2
AGGTATGGATATCAGGATACGCCCCTTAAAGCTATACGACGAAAATGGATTTGCTCCTCAATATAGACTTAATGAAGGTAAACATAGCTGGGACCAAATTAGTAGTTTTATAACTGCATTGGAGCTTGACCTGTTACATCTAAGGGCAGAGTTTAAAGAAAAGGCAAAAGAATTACATAGAGAGAATAGACAAAAAAAAGGAGGTGATCCTGAAAATGACGACGGATATATTAAAGATAAAAGATATGTGGGAAAAAATTAAGCGCCTTCCTTATGAGAGAAAAGAAGTAGGATATGATATTTTAGTAGAGTCGGTTAAAAAGTCTGGGTTGCTAAAAGGAAAATTTACATCAACAAAAAATCAACAAGAACTCAACAGAAAACAATAGAGAATTATTCTGATGAAGATAGTAATAAATTATTACAATAAAAAGATAAATTTATCAGAACAAAAGTAGAACAAAAGTAGAACAAAAAGAAAGGGTTACAGTTAAAAAAGAAAGGGCAGAAAAATTAACAGATTTAACAGGATATTGCTAAAAAAAGGCTTTTCTTCTTTTAGGAGAACCCGGGGCCGGGGGTGTAATATTTGGTAGTAAAAAAAGAAAAATTAGAACATATGTTAGCTTTTCAATACTATTGTTTGCTGGGGGGCTTTGGAAGTAAAAGAAGCATAAAGGAAACAACAAAAAAGTTTGATATTACCAGGGGTAGTAATTTTTATAAATGCTTTAGCTCTCTTTGTGGTAGGAGAAGTTTGTTAAAGGTTGCACGTAAATTTAATGTTTCAAGAACTGCAGTAAATAATTGGTATAAGGCTTTTAACTGGGAGGCCAGGGCCCGGGAATGGGATAATGAAATAAATAGGAAGGTGATAATGAGAGGCTCTCGAAGTTAGGCAAAAAGTGATACTAAAGTGATACCAAGGTTTACAGTTTAGCAGTATTAGAAGGTTAACAAAAGTCAACATTTCAGGGATTGAAAAATGTCCCCAGAACATCTCCGGGTTGTCCCTGATTTAATTAAAAAGAATATTGAAAAGGTAGATATTTTATGTTGACAAAAGTTGACATTTCAGATAGACAAAAATAGACATTTTAAGGTTAAAAATTCAGATAAAAATAAAATTGCCTGGCTATATTAAAACTCTTATAATTTAAGGGTCTTAGGGAATAAAGAAGAAAAATTATAGTGCAATATACTTCCGAAAATTGGGGGCTGGGAATTAAGTTGATTCCTGACAAATTAGCAGATGCAATCTTGAATATTACCGGAAAGACTAAACTTATGTAAAGAAAAATGGCTAAAAAGTGGCTAAAAACAGGGTATAAGAATCTCTTAAAAATCAGGCTTAGGCGTTTATTTCTTATTCGATATAAAAGGCATTATGTATAATTGTGAAATCCTTACAAAATAAAAACGCTGTAAAGCCTAATATAAAACAATTCATTGGTGTGGCTCGGTGTGGCTTTTTATTTAACATAATGCTCATTTAGGGGATATATGGAAGCAGTGAAAAAGAACAATCGCTTTCCCCCTTTAACATATATAACGATTATTTCATATAGATAATAAGGAAAAAAATCATAAGGCAGAGATAGGCCAAAAAATCGAAAAAAAAAGTCCTTAGTTTACAAGGATTACAGGACCTCTTTTACATCGTATCGGTGTGGCTCGTCTTATTGGTGTGGCTCAGAGTCATTTTAACCTGAAAATAGGCTTATGAGGGTCTGTAAAAGTTTTTTCATTTCTCCGTGTGGATCGATTTTTCTGATGTGATCTGGGAAGGATTGTATTTAACACAATGCCTAATGTGTATAATTCTGAAAACTATACAAAATAAGGGTTACAGGATAGCCGGGTCTGTTTCAATACAATACTAATCTTTTTCTTTAATCTATATCCTGATTTTGTCAGATAGATTAAACATAATATAGAAGACTAATCTGGTACCGGTGTACCCCAGAAATAGGGGTAAAATGGCCATTAAGAAATTTATAACCGGATTATACCAGGTATTTAAAAAATTCATAATTAAATTATGTCAGGCCGGAAAGTTACCAGGAAAGTAAAAAATAAAGAGGACAGGGAAAATCCTGCCGGTTAAAATCTGTAACCTAAAATATTTTCATAGAAAAGAAGGATTTTTTAAATGCCTGTCGTATAAGATATAAAGTAGCGCTTCAACAATTATGTTTTCCTTGTTTCTATGAGGTATGACATTATGTTAAAAAAATAAAAGGAGGTCTTCTAAAGTGAACAAAGGTGAATTTATCGATAAGGTGGCCAACGAAATAGAATGCACCAAAGTGGAAGCTAAAGTAATTATAGAATCGGTATTTAAAAATATTACTGATTGTTTAGCTCAAGGTGGTGCCTTTAAATTAATAGGCTTCGGTACTTTCGGTATTAGAAAGAGGGCTGCTCGAGAGGCCAGAAATCCCCGCACCGGTGAAAAAATATCTGTGTCGGCTATGAGTGTCCCCTTTTTTAAAGCCGGCAAAGAATTAAAAGAAAGAGTAAAATAATAAGAGGTCAAAGGAGTAATGAAGATAATTTTATCGATGGAGAGTTGCTAACTTTAAACCTAAGATAAAAGGAGTGATGCCGATATCAAAATTCATATAAGTAAGGGACTTATTCTTATGTTGTTGCTTCCAACTTTTATATTAATAATGTTTATCTTAGAAATCATTTATGTGAAAGAGATTTTTGATAAGTTCTTAACTCTTGGTGTTATTGCTTTTCTTTTTCAATTGGGTCTAAAAATTGGTTCTATTGATGAAAAAGTTAAGGGGGTAAGTAATAGATTAGATGATGTGGAAAAAAAGGTATTATAAATTTTTTAGATTATGATTTGAATAAATCAAAAATTAAAGGATGGCTGGTAATCAGATAAAAACACTTCAAGCCTCCAGGAATACCCTTTTAACGAACGTAGAGCATCCTTATTAGGGGTTTACAGGTATAGAATGGGCAATCATACCTTAGTTGACTTTTTAGATAAAATACCGGGACAGGAAATCCGACAAATCTGACAGGGTATCGCTAAAAAAGAAAAGCAGAAAATGAAACTAATGAAACTAAATATCGATAAAAAGGGAAGCAAAGAATTTATATTAAAAATAAAATTGCCTTTCTCTCCTGAAACTCTTAAATCATAAAGATTTTGAGAGAAATAAGAAGTAAAATTATA
>NMQN01000116.1 GCA_003575245.1 Candidatus Atribacteria bacterium 1244-E10-H5-B2
AAGAATAGCAGTTGTAGACGCAGGAGATTACCGAAGGTTTAGATATTTAGGGACAAGAAGATTAAAAAGGGTATGGATAAATTACGGAAAAGAAGGAAAAAAAGATTTTAAAAAAAATATAAAGAAGGTAAAGACCTTTGGAAGGTTTATGACCGATAGAGGGGGAAATTTTTTTATAATAAGTTCCTTCGTGTACCTCTATAAAAAGGAAATAATGACGATTATAGTTAGAAATAAGATACATTACAGGTTCCCATTAAGGTTGGTAACATCTAATTTCTGGGCTAATTTAAGTAGCAGGGCGAAGGCGATATTACCGGTAATAGGGGTATTTGCTAATAAAAAAGGGATCGCTTCTCCGGGGATAAGGAAAATAGCAGAATACTCAGGCTATAAAAGTGAAAACAAACAAGAAGTATTCGATGGTATAAAAGAGCTTGATTTAAAAGGTTTGATGAAGATAAAAAAGTCAGGTAGGCACTACATTTATTATCTACAAGATATTGCAAGATGGCATAGGGGAACGAGTTTCTTTCCTATCTTCAAACTAGGTATGGTACTTAATCATGCATGGGCTAACCTTAATCCATCAGAGAAGGCTCTCTATCCAGTTTTAGGGGTAAAGGCTAAAATAAATTCCGCCAGAGCGATAGATAGTGAGTGTTTTGCTATCGGTGAAGTGAGCAAGATTAAGAAGTATTGTAAATGGGCCGGAATAAGCAGGAGAAGTTTTTATTATGCTTATGAAGGGCTGATTGAGAAGGATTTCATAATAGAAGATTTTGACAAGAAAAATGTATATGGGATATTTGTAGAAGAACGTCAGTATTAAAACGCTATTTTTTCATACCTTAACTACCTCTTTATTTCTTCTTTTTCATACCTTAATTACCTCTTTCTTTCCTCTCTTAAAGATTTATAGACACAAGTCAGTTTCCTAAAACTGACCTAATACTTCATCTCTAAAACTAATACTTAAGATAAGACTCTACTTGGGGTGTCCTTTTTTGCACACTGCCAGGTGTCCTTTTTTGCACACTTTTTAAGGTAATAGGTGTCCTTTTTTGCACACTGCTTTTTAAAAAAGAGGAGTTATACAAAGCATATATAATAACGCTATGAGATACATTTTGCGTAATAATTAACCTATGAAGAAAACTGCATATAATTAAAAAAGACATGGTATTAACAGTATCTGCGTTAGATCCGCAAGTCCCGGAACCCCTTACTAATACCCGATGACGAACATAACAGTATAAGACCTAATAAGTGCGTCTCTTTTATTTCGCAAGCGGTTTGATATGGGGAGATACTGGAGAGAGTATGGAGCGGTAGTAAGGCAGGGCAGGTAAGACCCTGCCTGTCTACCGATGACGATTATAGAAGAAACAAAGAACATTACAGATTACATTTTGTATTATATCAAAATGCGTAATAAAAGTAAAGTTTATTCATTAGCCTGTCCCCTGTGCCTCTTGTAACATAAGGGATAACTCCCAGAGAGAGGCAAAGGGCATAAGGGGCAACGCAAAGTATCAGAATAGGGGCGGGGCAAGAGAGAGAGGGTCTTGATACTGCCCACGATTAAGCTTGTAGAAAAGGGGGTGAATCTCTCGCAGTTCCTTTTCCCCCTAATTGAACCCCCCTTTTTAATAAACCCTGACCTTATGAGCGGTGAGCGTAGCGTTGGAAGCGTAGCGAACCGATAGAGAAAAAGGGGGTAAGCGGGGGGTTCTAAAGGGGGGTGGCTTAGGGGGAAAAGGAATACCCGCCCCGTACGTGCGATGTGAATTATAAGAGATATCTCCTCTATGGCAAAGGTTAAAGAATAAATCTCTTATGTTCCGATGCTTGATAGATCGCTGGGGGAATAAGGGGAACCTAACGGGGTTAATACAGAATTGTAATGATAGATACCGGGGGAAGATAATCAGGAATAGTGAAAAATTTCACTAGGATAGATCAGAACCTAAATTATACTGATCGGAATTATAGGGGAGGATCCCTATGGGAACCATAAAGAGAATAGGGTTTAACACAATAGGTCTTGTGTAAAATACGAAATGACAATAAAAAGATTTGACATTATATACTTATAAGGAATAATATATAAAAAAAGACAGAAAGGGGGCTTTAATCGTGAAAATAGTTCAACCCATAAGGGATAGAAGGAAGATATCTGCAATTAAGGGGAATTTAAAGAAGCGGGATCCAAGGAATTTTTTATTATTTACTTTAGGGATAAATACCGCTTTAAGAATATCCGATATATTGAAAATAAAGGTTGAAGATGTAAAGGATCATACCGGGGAAATTAAATTATATTTAGATTTGAATGAAAAAAAGACCGGGAAACAAAGGTATATTTATATCAATGATGAGGTGAAGAAAGCTCTGGAATATTTTTTCGATAAGACAAGATTGTATGACAGAGATAGATATTTGTTTGTTTCTGAAAAGACAAAGATAAATAAACCTATTGGCAGAGTTCGTGCCTACCAGTTAGTTAATGAATGGTGTAGAGAAGTAGGAATTAAAGATAGAGTTGGAACCCATACACTTAGAAAAACCGCAGGGTATCACATGAGAATGGCCGGGGTTGCAATAGAATTGATACAAGAGGTTTTAGGACATAAAGCTATAACGATAACAAAAAGATATTTGGGAATTACTGATGACGAGGTAGCGAAGGTTTTAAAAAATTTTAACCTATAAGGAAAATACGGGATAGACCTTTTTACAGGAATGGGCTTTTTTGATATTAGGTAATATCATAGCAAGATTTTACTATAAAAACGCATACAATCATAAGCGGGTTAAATTAGACCCCCCTTAAAACGCAAAATAGAAAGTTTTATTTTGAGCTAAATAAAGAATATGGCCTGAATATGGCCTAAAAAAGTTACGACGGAGTAGAGGTAGAGAATTTAAAGGAGGATAATAAATAATTATGCCAAAATATAAATGTGATATTTGTAAAAAGGTATATGCGGGCTGGGCTGTAAAATATAAATATGAAGGAAGGTGTCCTGTTTGTGGTAGTAAATTAAGGGAAATATCTGATAATAACAAAGGGGTACATCGGAATGATAAGAATAGCAGTTGTAGACGCAGGAGATTACCGAAGGTTTAGATATTTAGGGACAAGAAGATTAAAAAGGGTATGGATAAATTACGGAAAAGAAG
>NMQN01000490.1 GCA_003575245.1 Candidatus Atribacteria bacterium 1244-E10-H5-B2
GAGACGAGAAGAAAATGAGAGGTTAGAGCGTATTTATAATTCACTTGATCCCTTGCGGCAAGAAGAAATAAAGACAGAAGCAGAAAAGAGGTTGCCTGATTTTTGGAAGGTGCAGTTAAATAAGGGAAGAATTAAAGGGAAAACATCAAAAATGCTTGAGGGTGTCTTAGAAGAAAGGAGGAGAGAGATAATAAAAGAGTGGTTTAAAGAGGGAAAATAAGATAATGGAAAACAGACGTTGTTAATGTAAAAAAGGCAGGAATAATATTTATTGTTTAGAATTTTGATATTCTATACTTAGTAAGTTTATAATTCAGAGATATAGTGAATTAAAAAGTCTAATAAATTTGCTAAAAGTAATATAAAACATTATAATGTTATAAAATAGCTAAATGGTAGGTGAAGGGAAGAAAAGAAAAGAGGAACAGAGGGAAAATATAAGTAAGGCTAAAACAGGGCAGAAGTATGGAAAACATAAGGTCAAAAGTCAAATAATTATTAAATTGGCCGGGTCCTGATTTTAAGTGAGTAAAAGAGAGGTGTTTAAGGGGTGAACCGTTAGATACCTCTCTTTATTTTTGTAACCAAAAAAGGAGGTAACTTGCTATGAAAGAGATTGCACGATTAAATATTACTGACAATAAAAGATTAATTTTGTCTATTGGTGAATTTCGGGGAGACGAGAGAGTTGATCTAAGGCAATACATAAAAGTAAACGATAAATATATTCCCACTCCCAAAGGCGTAAACTTTCATTCCGAATGGTTACCAGATTTTGTGAAGATGGTCAGGAAGTTGGAAGGCGTTTAGTTTGCAAAATAAATCAAATTCGGTTAGAATACAAAAAGAAATAAAACGAAAAAGGAGTCTCGAACAGCACACCCTGAAACTCCTTTTTCTGCAAATATATACCCCTGTAGTGATTTTAGTTAAGGGTATTGGCTTTTTGATTTTAACACTATATAAAAATTTTGTCAAACATCGAAGGATTTTGAAAGGAGTTAAAAAGTGGATATAAGGGTTTTAGATATAGAGGTGGTTCCGGATAATGAAAAACTCAAGGGCATAGCGACTATTGAGATTAAGGATATTGTTAAGATTTCAGGGATAAAGATTTTACAGGGAAGCCACGATCTATATTGTTGCTGTCCCAACCAGAGCCATACTCAAAACGGCCTCCGAAAATGGTCAAATATACTGACCTTTGAACGAGATTTATGGAATGAAATTCAAGAAAAGATTTTAAAAGAATATGAGGAGAGAGAGGATGGGAAGTATGTCAGGGAAAGACAGGAAAAAAGAATATGACGAATCAGTAAACAAATTTTTAAAGCTGGTTGATAAGGAGATAGGCCAGTGGGGCATATACAAGAAATCTCCAGAGTTACAGGGGAAGGTCAAGAAAGGCATAACCAACGAACTGATAAAACTGCCGGAACTGCAAAAATCTGCAACTATTAATAAACTTCTGGAAAGCAGGATATTCACTAAATCAGAGATAGACCAGGCGCTAAAAATACCACTTGAAGAAAGAGGGGAATTTACTCTTGAAGATTTAAAGAAGGAAAAGATATCTCCGGAGAAGCTCCTAATGGGTAGGGGAATTATGCCTATTAAAGGTTATATGCTGTTGTCCGCACCATCGAAGGCAGGCAAAACTTTATTTGCCCTAAATATGGCACTATGTTTAATATCCGGGAAACATTTTTTAGATATGCCGGTAAAGAAAAAATGTAAGGTATTTTACGTTTATTCCGAAAGTAGCCCTTCCTTATTAGATGATACTGTTACAAAGATAATGAAGGGATTGGCTATGAATGAGGTCGAGATTAGCCCTGGAGATGGGAAGAATATCAAATTTTATGACGCGATAAACAACAGGGCAATATTCACTTTAAAGAAAGGACCTCTGGAAAAATTAAGAAAGAGTATTGAACTTTTTAAACCTGATGTAATAGTGATTGATCCGATAGGCAGGATAGTAGATTTTAGCTTGAATAAAGCCGAGAATATTGTTAATTTGGTAGATCAGTTTATTAGTATAAGGAATTGCTTTTGGGTATTAATACACCATAACAGGAAGAGAGGAGCCGAAGAAATTGAGGATATGACTGACCCTATAAGCAGGGTAAGGGGATCATCTAATCTGACTAACTTTGCCGAATCTATTATCTGTATAGAGCCAGGCGGGAATAAAATGCCCGATAACTTTAAAAAGCTACATTTTTACTTGCGTAGATATTATGACCCAGTGCCTTTGCAGGTTAAGTGGGATCGCAATAACTTGGATTATGAATTAATGGATACTATCGATTTTAAGAGGCCGAAAAAGGTTTCGATTGATGATTTAATTGCTTTTATTAATAATGATTTTGCTGGAATAGGGTTTAGAAGGGATATCGTAATAGCCGGGGCGCAGGAGTTTAAAGTAAGTGAGCAATACCTTTACAGGTTGATGATCGAGGCTTTTAATACCGGTAAATTGGTTAAAAATGCTGATAAGTGGGAAGTAGAGGAAAAGCAGGCTGATTTATTCTAATAATGCCATATATTATAAGGGTTATATGAATTAACCTATAATTAAACTTACGTTAAACTTACTAACCTTATTTTTAAACTTACGTTAAACTTACGTTAAACTAATTGAAATCGTTGTAAAATAAGGGTTAATTTTGGTTTAAAGTAAGTTTAAAGTAACTTGAAGACTGGTTGAATTCTTAAAACTATTGAAACGTAAGGGTTACAGGCTGTTTTTAGCTATATATTGTTCTATATGTGTATCATAAGAAAAAATAGAATATAGAGAGTATGAGAGGGAATGTCTTAACATCTTAACATAAAAAATATTACAATTGCTTCAGGTAGATTAGAAATTGAAGATATCTGGGGACATAAGAAATTGGACGCCAGCGTCCGATTAGCAAACAGTTTTTTTCAAGTTCCCTGGCCTCGTCTATCGCTTTTATTTTATAAAATTTTTCGGCTTTGTTTCAAATGCTCTTACTTTTAAAAAAATGGGAGATAAATTATGGAATATTTAGAAAACGATATAAGGGAACAAGAATGGTATGCGAGACTTGTAGATAATTGTAGAACAATTATAGTAGAAAGAGGCTTCAGGGCAAGGATGGAAGTAATTGAAGGATACCATGAATTAGGAGAACGAATTGAAACTGATGTTAAT
>NMQN01000415.1 GCA_003575245.1 Candidatus Atribacteria bacterium 1244-E10-H5-B2
AAAATCCCCTAATTTTTCACTGAGCTCAGTCATATTCATAGAGGAACCTTTTTGAAGTAGGAGCTCAAGAACGGAGAGAGATTTATCCAGAACTTTTATGGGGTAATTAGGGGATTTTTTCATCTTGTTTTCCTTATTCTTTTTCTACATTACAGAAATTAGTTCTATTTTTATTCTATTATTATACAAGATGAATTTTAGTTTTGTCAAATTATTTTTACTTTATTCTCTTACTTTATCCGGGACATCTCATATTAGAAAGACATTAGAACTATTAAAAATAAACCTAAATAAGAACAATGAGGGTTTTATCATCTATCTAAAAGTTTTGATTCGTCGTAGGATATTTTATTCTGTTTTTTATCCTGGTATCTTTCTAACGCCAGTTGAATCAATTGGTCGATTAAATCAGAATAAGGGATACCACTCGCCTCCCACAAGCGGGGGTACATACTGACAGAAGTAAAACCGGGGATGGTATTAATTTCACTTAAATATATTTTGTTTTCTTTTTTGCTGACAAAAAAATCTACCCGAGCCATCCCAGCAGCATCAACAGCTTTAAATGCAAGCAAGGCAATTTCCTGAACCTCTTGGGATACTCTATCAGGTAAATCCGCAGGAACAATTAATTGAGTTTCCTTATCAATATATTTTGAATCATAATCATAAAATTCTCCTGCCGGTTTAATTTCACCTACTACTGAAGCCCTAGGTTCATCATTCCCCAAAACACTGCATTCTATCTCTCTTACTTCTTCTAATCCCTCTTCAATTAAAATCTTTCTATCATAAGAAGAGGCCAAATCTATAGCTTTCTCCAGTTCTTCTTTCTTGTGAACTTTAGTTATCCCTACACTCGAACCTAAATTAGTGGGCTTTACAAAAAGAGGATATTCGAAGCCATTCTGAATCAAAGATAAGATTTTCTCTTTATCTTTTTGCCACTCTTTTCTCTTTATAGTCATCCATTTTAATATGGGTAAATCTCTCTGTTTAAATATTATTTTCATTAAATCTTTGTCCATAGAAATCGCGGAAGCGGCTACTCCCGCTCCCACATAAGGAATATCCGCTAATTCTAAGAGACCTTGTACTGTTCCATCCTCTCCATAAGGACCGTGTAATACCGAAAAAATTAGGTCTAATCTTTCTAAAGCCGAGCTTTTATCTAATCTTTGATTATCGTCTATGCGGAGCAAGGCTCTACCGGAAGAGTCATTCAATAAAATTACCGTGTTCTTCCCTTCGATTCTGCCAGATTGAAGAGCCAATTCAGAATCCTGGGGAGATATCCATCTTCCTTCTTTGGTTATACCGATAGGTACTACGGTATATTTATCTTTATCTATCGCTTTAATAATTGAAGAGGCAGAACAAAATGAAACCTCATGCTCTCCCGATTTTCCTCCAAAAATTAGTCCTACTTTTATTTTTTTTATTCCCATATTATATTATTACGCCCTTCTTTAAATTTTCTTGTAAGTTTTATTTTTATAAATTTAATATTTCCATAGTTCCTTCTTCAATATCTAAATATAGCAGTTTATTCCGAAAGAGTTTACTTCTTTTTAATAATATCTTAACTACTTCTTGAGCTTCCAAAGAGGCAATTAAGGCAGGAGTTACCGTAGGAGCACCTAATTCAACCTCACTTCCATGTTCAGGTAAATCTTTATTAGAGCCATAGATTAATTCTAATCCTTTATCTTCCGGGAAAATGGTGGTAAGCTGGCCATTAAATCCCGCTATAGCACCATGAACCAGGGGAATTTTTAAATCCCTGCAGGCTTTTTGAAGAACAAAACGCGAAGGAAGATTGTCCAAAGCATCTACTACTACCTCTGCTCCCTCAATAATTTTTTCTACATTGTCCGAATTAATGAAAACAGGATGTCCAACAATCTCTATAGAAGAATTTATCTCCTTTACCCTCTTAACTGCGAACTCGGTCTTGCTCTGCCCTAAATTGTTTTCAGTGGAAAGTATCTGCCGATTCAGATTGCTATCCACTATTAAATCTTTGTCTGCAATTACCAATTTTCCAATTCCCATCCTGGTTAAAAGTTCTAATACTGTTCCACCTAATCCGCCAGCTCCGATTATAGCTACTTTTGACTGAAGAAGCTTTGCTTGTTCAAAAAGGCTAACCACTCCTAAATTGCGCTGATAACGTTCAGGGATTATATTATTTTGTAGAGCTGATATCTCTATTTCTCGGGACTTAGTTTGAAATTTGCGGGCTATTTTTTTAATTTGTTTTACTGAAATACTATAATATTTTTTACCGGAAGAATTTATCGCTTCTTCTTTTATTTTCTCTAATTCCTTAAGGATTATTTTTTCTTTTTCGTTTTTCATATTTTTTTTCATAAGATTCGCCTCTTTTACTTAAATTATACTTATTTCCCAAAAAGCAAAAATATTTTCAACAGGTTATATCTCGTATTGTGTATTATGTTGGAAATAAGATTGATTATGATTATGTTGTAGGGGCACAATGAATTGTGCCCTCGTTATATTATTACTTAATTTCTCCTGTGGGCACGATGCATCGTGCCCCTACATTACCATTTTGTTTACTTTTTAGGTTGTAATCACTTTATACTATATACTAAATACGATATACTTCTTTCTCAACGCTATCCGCTCTATTCTACTAATATCTTAGCTCTTGGTTTTTTTCTTCTTCTTTGCTATATACTATATACTACATACTATATACTCCCTTTATATTTGGCCTTTAATTTTTCCAGCCTTTGTTTAATCTCTTTTTCAAATCCCCTATCAGTAGGAAAATAATATTTTTTTCCTTTTAATTCTTTAGGGAGATGTTCCTGGATAATATATCCATCCTTAAAATTATGGGCATATTTATAACCTTTACCGTAATCTAAATTTTTCATTAAAGTAGTGGGGGCATTACGAATAACCAGAGGAACTGGCAATGGTCCCCACCTTTTAATGTCTTCCTGGGTGAGCTGATAACCCTTGTAGAGGGCGTTACTCTTGGGGGCACAGGCTAAATAGGTGGCGGTCTGAGCTAAAGCTAAATTTCCTTCGGGCATCCCTAAAAAATGCACTGCCTGCATAGCTGCTACTGCTACCTGTAAGGCCTGGGGGTCAGCATTCCCTATATCTTCTGAGGCAAATCTCACCAGACGCCGGGCAACAT
>NMQN01000740.1 GCA_003575245.1 Candidatus Atribacteria bacterium 1244-E10-H5-B2
ATCCTTTGCAGGAAGAAATTATTTATCACTATGAGACAATATCAGATGCTGTCAATATTCCTATTATGATTTATAACAATCCAGGGACATCCGGAGTGGATATCCAGTTAGAAACAGTTCTCAAATTAGCAGAGAAAGAAAATATTAAATATATCAAAGAATCTACTGGAGATATCATTCGTTTAAGAGAAATCGAACGGCTTAGCAATGGAAATATTATTACTTTCTGTGGTAGTGAAAAGCTTGTATTCGAATCGTTTTTCCTTGGAGCTCAGGGTTGGGTATCGGTAATCAGCAATGCATTACCTGAACTATCATCGGCAATCTACGAAGAAACTGTGATTAACAAAAATTATAAAAGGGCACAGGAAATTTATAATGTTATTTTGCCATTATGTATAGAACTAGAAGATTCAGGTAAGTTAGTGCAGATTATAAAATATTGTATGGATAGAAGAGGAGCAAATGGAGGTAATTTTCGTTCTCCTCGTTTACCATTAAGTAAAGAATACTGTAAAAAAATTGATCGCTTATTGGAAAAGGCAATTGAATTTATGAAATAATAGAAGGTGATTTTATCAAAAAACAACCAGCCAGTATTTTTAATGATGCTATTGGGCCGATTATGAGAGGTCCTTCCAGTTCTCATGTGGCTGCTTCGGTCAGGATTGGTAATCTTGCACGTCAGTTATTAGGTAGGAAATTAAAGCATGTTGTGATTGAATTTGAAAGACATGGTGCTATTGCCCCTACTTATCATTCTCAAGGAACCGATATCGGTCTTGCGGCGGGATTGTTAGGGTTAAAACCGGATGATCAGACTATGCCTATTTCTTTGGAGAGGGCAAGAGGAGAAAATATAGATATAAAATTTAAAATTACCGATTTTATTGCTGATCATCCCAATACCATAAAAATAATGTTAGCCGATCAAGAAGGCAAAAAGATTCATTTAAAAGCTATTTCGGTTGGTGGCGGTTTGATTGAAATAAAAAAAATTGAGGAATTTTCCTTGTCAATTTGTGGAGATTTTTATGAAACATTATTATTTTATTCCCGAATCACAAGCAAAGAGGCTGAGAAAATAATAGAGCAGATCAAGAAGGAAATTAAAGGAATTGCCTATATCGATTTATCGGAAAATAATAAGCAAGGGATTATCAATTTAAAAACTAGTTCGAAATTAACTCTTTCCAAAATCCTTTGGCTACAGAAATTAAAAAATATTTTATATATAAGACAGTTGGATCCTGTTATGCCGGTTGTGTCGGTAAAAGATTGTTGTATTCCCTATAATACTGCTTCCAAAATGTTGAGCTATTGGGAAAAAAAAGGTGGGGGATTATGGGAATTAGCTGTATTATATGAAAGTAGTTGGGGAAAATTATCAAAAGTTGAAGTATTTTCTAAGATGAGAAAAATTGTTAATATATTAAAATCATCTATTGAGACTGGTTTAAAGGGGACATCTTATCAGGATCGAATTTTAGGACCCCAAGCCTGGTTGGTTGAAAAAGCGAATCGAGAAAATAAGTTGATTCCCGGAGGTGTATTGAATCATATTATTTCTTTTACCATGGCAATGATGGAAGTAAAGAGCTCTATGGGGCTAATCGTGGCTGCTCCTACTGCTGGTTCCTGTGGTGCTGTACCTGGGGCAATATTTGGTACAGCTCAGTATATTAATTTAGATGATGATAAAATAATCAAAGCGATGCTTGCTGCCGGTATTATTGGTGTTTTTATTTCAGAACAAGCTACTTTTTCTGCAGAGGTTTGTGGTTGTCAGGCAGAGTGCGGTGCTGCTTCAGCAATGGCCGCAGCTGGTTTAATCCAACTAATTGGAGGAAATGTTAAACAAGGTATTGATGCAGCTTCAATAGCCTTACAAAATATGCTAGGATTAATATGTGATCCGGTGGCCAACCGGGTCGAAGTCCCTTGTTTAGGGAGAAATGTAATGGCTGCTACTAATGCTTTTGCTGCTGCTAATATGATTATCTCAGGTGTTGATGTGGTGATACCGCTTGATGAAACTATTAAGGCTATGTATGATGTAGGGATTCAGTTACCATCAAATTTAAAATGTACTGCAAGAGGTGGCCTTTCTATTACTGAAACCGCACAAACAATTGATAAGAAGATAAATGACTCAAAAAGAAGTAATTAGTTTTTTTCTTTATATGCTATTTCTATCGCATCTCACTTTAGTTAGGAATACTAAGATTTCTTAAGCTCGTTCTTTATTTTTCTGATCTATTTTAAATCTTTTCTTCTAATAAATTATTCTTTCCCATATCATATTTTTTATTTTTTTCCATTTTTTTTAGTGGAATATCACGGAGACGGTTGTACCATCTCAATAATTCGGTAACTTTATTTACTTTTGTAAAATGACAGGCGAGACGCCTGTCCTGCTCGTGAGTAGAGATTCTTTCCACTGCTTTCGCAGGTGTGACAAGTAAATATAAAAATACGAGATTGTCGCGCTTCCTACAGTACAATGACATATAACTCTTTATTTGCAAGGGTTATAACCCCCTTCAGGAATGCCTTTTTAACGCACGTAGAGTACCTTTTAAGGCGTATCAATTTTCGAAAAAACGGCATTACGACCCCTGTTTTTGGGGTATTTCTACCTCCCCAAAATCCTAAAACCCTTATAAATAGCCACTTTTAGATTTTGAAAGGAGGGAATTTTAGTTAAAAAAGTGTCGTTTTTGAGGGGTAAAAGTACCTATTTTTTAAAATCATGCGTTTAAAGGTACTTAGAGTAGTTATTCGCTAAAACCCTTATTATATAAGGCTTTCAAGGAGCTATTTTCCCACAGGTTTTACACACTTTCCCCATTTATAAGTAAAATAATAAGAAATTGTAATTTAAATAATATAAGATTAATATATATAGAATTAGATGATTACCAGTATTTAAAGAAAAAAATGGTAGGGCTCTAAAACGCAGTAAATATAAGGGTTTCTGCGTTTTATTGTTATATAGGATGTTGTTAGTGCTTCTAAAATATGGAGAAAACAAGGCAAAAAAGGGCTAAAAGCACTATTTTTAGGAGGCTGAAAGTCTTGCAAAATAAGGGTTTTAGCGAAATATGGTCATAGCAGCGTTTCTTGAGGTGGTCTAAGGTGATTTGTCATATTTTTAAGATGGGCGTATAAG
>NMQN01000807.1 GCA_003575245.1 Candidatus Atribacteria bacterium 1244-E10-H5-B2
TTCAAATTTCCCCTGCTTCTCCCTGAAAAGGTTAACAAAAAAGGAAAGAGGCAGGGTTACAGGCAACCCGGAGAACTCTGGAAAGAAAGCCGGATCACCGAATAATTTTAAAGCCTTCCTTTTTCTATATCTTCTCTTAATTCTTTGCCTGACTTATAAGCTATTAAAGCCAATAACGCAAAATGTAATACTGGTATCATAAACCACCACCACATTATTTTTTCACCTCCTCTTTATTATTTCATTCTGCACTACGATCAAGTACTTTCTTTTTATCATCATCTGGAACCGGTACTGCCATAATTAACTCCAACAATTCTTCTATATCCTCTTCGCCCAATCCATACCTATATCCTTTCAAAATTTCCCCGACTTTTTCTTTGTATTCTGCTTTTGTCAATTTTATCATCTCCTTCCTTTTTTATAAATCAAAATCCTTTATAAAACTAAGCCGTTTGCAGACTTTTCTATCTCATCATCATTTATGCCGATATAGCTTTTCACAGACCCTAAATTACTATGCCCTAGCCTTTCGGCAATAAGGGATAATGAAGCCCCTTGCATCCTTAAATGATAACCTAGGGTCTTCCTTAAACTATGGCAACCAACCCGATCGGTTATACCTACCTCTTGGCACCAATCCTTGACTAATTGCCAAGCTCCACAATTGGTTAGGGGTTTATTCCCTTTACGCTTTACTGATTTAAATAGATAAGTATTAAGATCATAAATATCTGTATGGTTAAAATAGTATTGCAAAGCTTCTTTTGCCCCTGCATTTAAAGGGATTTTCCTACTTTTACTAGTCTTTTTTTCCTTTACCCAGATATAATTCCTAATCTCCCCCCTGTTATCCCTTACATCCCTTACTTGCAGGTTAAGCAAATCGCTAATCCGTAAGCCTGTATTAATGCCAATGGTAAACAGCAGGAAGTCTCTAGGGTTCTTCTTATCCTTCAAATACCCCTTGATCGCCCTAATCTTATTCTTATCCCTAATTGGTTCTACGAAATTCATTTCTTTAATCCTCCTTACTTTATTTATTATATAGTTATTATATATTAAATAAGGTAAGATGTCAAGTTTTATTTTAATATTTTTTTAAACCCTTATAAACAAAGACTTTTTTACTTTATTTAAATTTAGTCAATTAACTATTCATTAATTCAGTCACCAACCAGTCACCAATAACCACTAAGCAAAATCACTAAGTTGAATTCTATCAATTTTATCTATTATCCTGATCATTTAGTTAATACAAAATTACCTCTTAAAAAATTCCTTTTTTAAAAAAAAATATAAGAAGGTTTTTAGTCTAATTAATTTATTTTTTAGTTTTTTTTTTACCCTAAGTTAGTCTAGTTAGTCTAGTTAGTCTAGTTAGTCTATCTTTGAAACCTATGTAACCCTTGTTATATATAGGTTTTTTTACCTTTTGAGACTAAGGAGACTAAGGAGACTAAGGAGACTAAGGAGACTAAACAGACTAAACAGACTATTTCCCTAACCAAAATTTTATATATATTGCTCTTTTAAATCTTTCAGTAATTCTTTATTTATTAAGTATCCTTTTTTACCGACAGTAGCACTTTCAAAACCAAGTGATTCCATAACATAATGAAGCCCCATTGTATTTGTTTTTACTGATTCACTCCTCTCTTCATTAAGTAGTCCACAGCAATCGAGACTCCCAATAAAGTCTTTCCCATCCTCTACATAGTCCAATAATATCTTTACCACATCAGCCTGCAAACTGGTCTGTTTTATCTTCTTCGCTTTCTTTGCTAATAACTTAACAGTTTCTAAAAACTCTTTTTCCCTTGATGGTACAATTTCCATAACAACCCTATATAGTGGTTTTAATATTTGTCCAAGCCTCCTCCTCGCAAAGTGTTTTAATTTTTTTAATTCTTTTCGTTTCCACCTATTGAGCAAAGTTGCCCTAAGAATTGTTAATTTATTCCTTAATTCTTCTGCGGTTTTTAAACTCTTCTCATTCTCCCTGATCATCGTTTCGACTGCTTCTCTAATGTTTTGTTTCATAATAAAGTGTATAGACCTACTTTTTATAGCTGTTGGCAAACCTAGTTCTGAACCCATTGCTAAAGGCCCAAATACCTGATAATATTTAATTTGATTTTCTCTATCCTTATCCTCCATATCAATCCGTGGGACTGCAGACATCCTTTCATATCTGCACTTTATCAGACTTATAATATCCGGATTTGCATTTCTACCCACTAGGGTTAACTCATCAACAACTAAAGTAGTCTTATAATATTGTGCACTACGGAACATCGTTGCAGGTGTGAGGTCTGTTTGTAATTCTGCTTTATAGGCAATATGCCGAAGGACGTCCCCAGCTTGAGATTTTCCAGTAGAATACTCCCCTTGAAAAAAGAGGAATGGAGTTACTTGTTCTAGATCGATCATATAAGTATGGAATACCCATAAAGCTAACAAAAAATAATCGTGTTCATTTGGCATTTCAACGTGTCGCCTAATAAATTTTTCTACATCTTTTAGCAGTTCTTCAAAATCAACTTTGTTACGGTCTACATCAAAAATGCTCTTTGTAATATAATTTAATAATAAGTCTTGTTTTGCTTTATAAGTTCTTTCCTCGATATCGACTGTTTCTGTAGAATAAAGCTTACCATCTTTATCAAATAGATAATGCACCTTATTATTAATTTTTATTAAATTAATTAAATTTTCTGGACAACCTTTAGTCAATACTTTCTTCTCTTTTTCATATTTACTTTTTATATCTTTTGTTACATTTTTTATTAAATTTTTAGTTATCTTGACCCTGTCCCTTAAAGCTGTTATCCGGAATATTTTAGCTTTAACTACACTACCCATTGCTACTGTTTGTTCTTCTTCTTCTAACCTACAGATATCAAAAGGTATCCTACTCTTTATTTCTTCTTTTGCTTTTAAATCGTACCCCTCCCAATTATTGATATCGGTATCAATGCCCTGCAAAATATCGCTTTTTATCTCTTTGTTCTCTCCTTCTAAAGTGTAATCCCTATTTGACTTTTTCTTATAACTTTTTGAATTACCTAATTCCCTGATATGCCTTTCCCAAGTAACCCCTTTTGCATCATGTCTAGAAATACAGTTATATTCACCTTTAATTACATTGATCCCCATAGAAGGGTGGACATCTTCGTGGTCAGGGTTTATGCAAGATGTCAAATACTGACCTTCTTTCCCTGTCCTTTTGGCTAAAACAGTTATTTTTTCTTGTGTCTGAAAGTGGCACAAATCAATGTATTCTTCCATCATTTACTCCTTCCTTTATGTACTTTGTAATTCTTTCAATTTTAGATAACCAATCGTCAATAGTAAGCTATCCTTTCGTTCCCTATTTATTTTGTCTGCTTCTATATTTAAAAGTTCTGCAATCGTTTGTATGGCTAGATTATATTCCATATTTACCTCCTTTATTTATTTGACTTTTTTAGTCAATTTCTTTATAATAAATACAAAGCCTGTTAAGGTTATTTGACCTTACTGGTAATATCATATATAAAAAAGAGTTTACTTGGCGGTAGGCTCTTTTTTTTGTTTAAATACTTGGAACAGTTATAAAATTTGCCACTTCATTTCCATCGGCTAAAACTACGGTTGAATTGTCCAACGGTTGAGCATCTAGGTACATAGTAAATTTATAGCTGACAAGGTCTTTCTTCCAATTTTCACCACTTTTACCCTCATCTGACCTTATCATCATACCGTCCCTGGTAAGTACAGCATAACGCTTGAAATTGCATAACATAAGACTATGGGGATCCCCCAACGATCCCATGTGCTGATTCATTATACATGGTCGCCCCAAGATAGTAAATTTCCCATCGGTTTCTTGGAATACTTTAATCCTCACAGCAGAAGTGCCAAGCTTGACATGGAGTTTTAAAAGTTGATCAATATTTTGGATACTACACAGGAAAATCGAAGTAGCCCAAGCATCAGGGATCAACTTTTTCGCCATTGAAAAAATATTTTCAGCTACTAAAGTATCGCTATCCTGCCCTGTTTCTGCGGTAATCGTAAGGAGATCATTGCCATTTTGTACCCCCAAAGGTTCACCTGAACCAGTACCTTTTATTAGTAATTTGTTAATTTTGAAGGCTGCTGCGCTCCCAAAAATCCCGGAAATAAACGACCCCATATCTACCGGACTCCCGAAAATAACTTCCTCTGAAAAATCGACCGTCTTCCCAATCTTATTAAGCTTCAATTTTACCTGTCTAACGGTCGGGGTATCTTCTCCATAAGTACCGCCTTCGGCTACTGCATCTATGTCTACATTGGCAACCTTATCACTAGAAAAATCATAACTTTGGATCGCGGGAACTGTTAAAGTTTCCCCCTGTCCACGCTTCAAAACCCAGCTCTGGCATAGAGGTCTTATAATCTCTTTTTCAGCCATAGCCTGGATTATTTCCGCTTGATATTTTGTCGGGATTAGGAAACTTCCGGGGGACTGCCCTATTAGTACATCTTTCTCGACCCGGCAATTTTCTAAGGCACTATAATTTTTCTCTGATATTGCCTTTAAGTAATGGCTAAAGTTATCAAATCCGCCGGCATCCCTTAGTTCATAACTGTCAAAATTATGCAGTTTTTGCTCCGGATAACCCTGCATCCCGGTTAACATTTTGTTTGGTTTTACCCGATTGATCTGTTCAAATAACTCATCGGTGTAAGGCTTGATACTTTTCTGAACCTTCTGTTCTACTGCTTCACCAATAAGTTCTTTTACTCTGTCAATTGTCATTGACATGATTTATCACATCCTTATAATAAAGATTTTAATTCATTTCTGAATCTGTGAATCTCTATCTCCAGTTAAGTGATAAATCATTTAGATGTATAGCTCTTACGGTATAGTAGCCGATTTATCTATCTCATCTTAAAAATAACACAAACACCTGATAGTTTTTCTCTATTCAGTTGTCTCCTTTATCTTTTAGGATTTAAAGGGGGTAGCCAAAAGATTAAAAACTACCCCCTTGATACGAATTGAAGTTTAGTTGTCAGCTCCATAAAGGTTGTCTTACATATCGTAGACTGCAACTATAACCCCTCACAGAAAAGAGATAACAGCCGAGAGCAAAGAATACCAGATATTAAGGGGAACAAAGAAAACCCTCATATCTAGTGGGGGGAACCCTCAGCTTTAGACATAGACCCCCCTACCTAAAGTTTTTTAGCCTCCTCAAAATCCTTTTTAGCTTTTTCTGTCTCCCTGATCCTTTCAGCAGTTTTTTCCTCTGATTCAAATTCGGTTGACCTGACATTAATCTGGTTAGCTTTTTTAAGCTGTTCGATAATATTTTTTGTAAGATCGGCTATGATTAGTTCCTTGACCCTAAAAGCAAGCCACTCGACATTTGCCTCAAAAGTCCGCCTAATTGCTTCATTAACCTGACTTGCAAATTCATCTGGCTTTGTGAACCTACCACCATTTAGAAATTTAATGAGTTCTTTTTCTGCGACATAATATCGCATACCCACCTTAATGGCTTTAATTTTACCTTTTTTAAGGTATTCTCTTACCGATAACGGGGTAAGGTTAAGTATCTTTACTAAATCTTCAACTATAAAGTATTTTTTGCCTTGAAAAATTTTAGTAGGTGGCATCCTCTCCATCTCTCTACACCTCCATTTCATATATAATCCATCTTACTTTGTTTTCTTTTATTTATTATAATATATCTTTATTCAGAAGTCAAATAAAGTTTATAACTGGTGATAGTTTTCGGGGAGTAGGTTATAATCATAATCATCTTCAAAATCATCGTCTCCTCCGTGTGCTTCTATCAACCTGACCCGACAGCCTCCGGTAGATATACCACTATTTACTATCCCTTGAGCTGACATTGCCAGTGCTATCGAAATATCTATTTTAGATGAGGCTTTTGCTTTAATTAGTCTCCAACCTCTATTTGATTCTTTTGCCTTTGCACTAAGCAAATGCTTCCTTAGTTCCTTATGCTTGAAGAATACAATATTACCGCCACGGATTAAATCGTAAAGATTTTGAGACATCTGCGTTAACCGGTCAAGCGTCTGGGGGAATTCGGTTAATTTTAGCCCTTTATTAGCTAAGGTCTGTGCTGACCTGGTAAATTGATAAGGATCGAATAAAACCTCTGTTAGGTTAAAATTCTTAGCCAATTTCAGGATATGTGCTTCAACCTGTTCTTCTAATTGTACCTCACGTCCTACTTTCCCCTGGAAGGTTTTACAATCAATGAGCTGAATCTTATTATCCTTCCTGGTAAGTGAAACGAGGGCGGTTGTATCATGTCGCAGTCCTATATCTACGCCGGTTATTATACTTATGCTTTTAGAGGGTAACGGTGGTCTTAGCTTATTATCTATACAGGCGTCTAAATCTTCAGAGGTGATGAAGACTTCCATCCCACTTGTAAAATAATTATAATGGAACCTCTGAAAGGTGCCTTCCCGGAGCCTCCCCCTCTGCTGATCTAAATATTTTTTAGTCTGCCAGGGCATCCGGTTAGCTTCTTCCCCATCATCCCACCAAAAGTAAAATGAAGGATCGGGCTTCTTCTCCAAGTTCAACCCCTTGTTATATAACCCAAAAAGTAAATCATCTTCATCTGTATCGAAGCCGGCAGTCGAAACAATTAGAATTAAAGGGTGGGGTTTCGTGGGTGTCGTCGTTAATACCTCGAAAAAGTCCTTCATACCTTCGTAGCGGTACAAATAAAGCTCATCAAATATGACGAGGTCGGGATTTTGCCCTGCTGCACTAACGTCTGTCGCTAATACCCGAACCACCGAATTTTTATGCGGTATGGTAATCGAATCAGCAGTTATTTTGGCTTGTCGTCTCATCTTATCGTTCATTTGGATAGACTTTTTTAGCTTGTCGAAAATGATCCAGCTTGCCATATCTTTATCGGCAGCGCAAAGTAAGATCTCCACATCTTCACCGGGTCGGATCCCTTGGGTAAAGAGGTACCAGGAGGCTATAAGTGAAGCTATGCAGGATTTTCCCGACTTTTTTGGTTCGCCTAAAAGTGCCATGGTGTAAGGTCTACTGCCATAAAATAGTGGTCGGAAAATTTTATCCTTCTGAAATTCTTGTAAAACTATCGGTCTCCTAGATTCTGGGATATAAAACTGTTCTTCGGCAAAGTTAATAATATCCTTCCTATATTTTTGTATGGTAAAAAAGTCTGCAATAGGGGTCTTTTCTTTCTCCCTATGCCTCTTTAATCCTGCCTGTGTCCGTTCTTTAGCCTCCGGAGTGTTAGCTAAAAAAGATGATTTTGGTCTAAATTTTACGTTTTTTGCCATATATTGTTTACCTCACTTTATAACCTTTCTTCTTTTTTTGTTTCCTTTGCTTCTTTGAATTCTTATTATTTAGGTTCTTCTGCTTACGCAAATGTTCTAGCTTTTTCTCCTTTTTTTCCTTGCGAAAAAAGGCATCGATAACCCTTTGGGTTTGATAATCCCTCATTTTTACTCCTTCAGTCCATCTTTTGTCCAAAACCCCGTAAAACCTTAATTTTCCTATGTTTTTAATGTTTTAGCATTTTAGTTAATTATATACCAATAGGGGTAAAATTCCCTTATTACAATAGGTTTTTCAATGGTTTTATTTTAAAAATTGGTTAAATTCTATCTGACAATACAGTTATACCTGTTTCCCCCGTTTTTTACCTCCAACTGACCTTACAACCACCTGAATTTTTTAGGGCAAAATCAATTACCTGGTAAAAGAATTTTTTTAACATCTTTCTACCTCCTTTTATTTAGTTAATTATTGTATCTTGTTTTAATGGTAAACATTAATTGCTAATTCATTAATTTTTACTGAATTTGCTTGTTTGCCAAAAGTATCGATCAAAGCATAATCGGAATGGTTTTGACCAGGAGAAAGGGTATAATTTTCATACCAGGAATCATAATAGATATTGCCATCGATACAATTTACAGTAAAATAAATCTTATAATCATATACAACTTCATTGCTATTATTTTCAATGGTATAATAGGCGTATACCATCGACCACTTTTCTAAATATTCATAATATTCTTGTTCCAAATTGTCTAAGGTAATTACAACGTCTCCTGGTGGTTCAGGTTCGGACTCTGTTACAGTTATACACTTAGTCATTGAATCTGTAGCCCCTTTATTATCTGCTACAATAAGTTCAACTTTATAACTTCCGATAGAAGTAAAAGTATGATTTACTATCTCTCCACTCCCCATATTCCCATCTTTAAAATTCCATGTATAACTTACAATCGTTCCGTCTGGATCAGATGAACCTGAGGCGTTAAAATAGACTTCCAGAGGTTTTATTCCCGATGTGGGACTAGCAGTAAAACTTGCTGTGGGTGGGTGGTTAACCGCAATAGTAAAACTCTGGATATCACTTAATTCTCCATCAAACACTTTTACAGTAACTACATTATCCCCGACCTGCCCATAATACGGAACCCAACTAATTACTCCGGTAAATTGATTAACCGACATATAAGTTGGATTAATTATCAAACTGTAAATTAGACTATCTCCATCGGGATCTGTTGCTTTTACTTTGTAAGTATAATCTTCTCCTACAGTTGCAGTAAGATTTGGAACTGATGTTATTTCCGGTGCCTCGTTCACTATAATTGGCGGTGTAGTTCCACCACAGCCTACCAGTAAAGTTACAAATGCCACTACAAATACTAATACAAAAATTCTTTTACTTAACATTGAAAAAATCCTCCTTTAAAAAATTTTTAAATATCTCCTAGAAAAGACTCTCCAATCTCCTGCCTTTAAATCATATAAACCCCCTTTCAAATTTCCCCTGCCTCTCCCTGAAAAGGTTAACAAAAAAGGAAAGAGGCAGGGTTACAGGCAACCCGGAGAACTCTGGAAAGAAAGCCGGATCACCGAATAATTT
>NMQN01000475.1 GCA_003575245.1 Candidatus Atribacteria bacterium 1244-E10-H5-B2
GGCTGCTATAGAAAGTGGGGTAGCGAAAGTAAAAACTATATAAAAATTTACAAAGTTTGATATGCAAGTATATTATGTGACGATATTATTTGGTGTCTAAAAAATTTAAAGGAAGAAAGAAGGTGAAGTTTCTTAGGAAATTTAAAGGATGTGATGACCATATTAAGATAATGAATTATGAATTTAAAAAAAGTAATAATTTAAGGAGGATTTAGAAATGAAAAGAATATTTTTAGTGTGTTTAATTACTTTGATAGCTGTTTCATTATTAGGAAGCTTTGTTTTTGCCAGTCCAAAATATGTTTTAAAATTAGGCCATGTAGCTGAGCCTGCAAAACCTTACGCTCAAGGAGGAGTAAAATTTGCCGAATTGGTTTATGAGAAGACTAACGGAGAAGTGGAAATTCAGGTATTCCCCAGTAGCCAATTAGGAAATCAGAGGGATCTAGTGGAAGGTTTAACTTTTGGTACAGTGGATTTGACCTTGACCAGTACAGCAGTATTAGCGAATTTCCTTCCTAAAATGGCTATATTCGACCTGCCTTTTATATTTAGGGATATCCCTCATACTTACAAAGCACTGGATACAATAGGAGTGGAAATGGGTAAAGATTTAGAACCCTTAGGATTGAAATTATTGGCCTTTTTTGAGAATGGAGTTAGGCATCTTACTAACAGTAGGAGAGCTGTAAGGGTTCCTGAGGATATGAAAGGATTAAAAATTCGGGTAATGGAACAACCAGTTTACATTGAAATGATGAATGCATTGGGGGCAAATCCTACGCCTATGGCTTTTGGAGAATTATTTACCGCTTTACAACAGGGGACGGTTGATGGTCAAGAAAATCCTGTGTCACATATTTGGACCAAACGATTTTTTGAGGTCCAAAAATATATATCCTTAACCGGACACACTTATTCTGCTGAACCTTTGTTGATTAGTACGATTTCGTGGAATAAATTACCAGCAGATTTCCAAAAAGCCATAACAGATAGTGCTATTGAAGCTTTAGACTGGCATCGCGGTCAGTGTGTTGAATTAGATAAGGGTTTTTGGAAGAATGTAATAGAAAGTGGCAAATGCGAGATAATTGAAGTTGATAAAGAACCCTTTAGAGAAGCTACTGCCGGAGTATGGAAAATGTTTGAAGACCAAGTAGGGGAAGAGAACATTGACAAAATAGTAGATATAAAACCGGAAGATTGTATAGAATACGAGAAATACTTATAGGTATTCAGAATGGTTTATAGTGGGCAAGGGACAAATCTTCCTTGCTCACTATTTTGCTTTTTAAGAGGAGATGATGATATTTGAAGAAATTTATAGATGGGATAAATAAATGTTTGAAATGGACAATAATTATTGCTATGTTTGTAATGTTATTTGTTATTTTTATACAAGTTATTTTCCGTTATGTATTTCAGCACTCTTTAACTTTTTCCGAGGAATTAGCGAGGTACTTATTTGTATATATAGTATTTTTTGGAACTGCGGTTGTGGCCAGAGAAAATGGGCATATTGTAGTGGGGATATTAGTCCAAAAGTTAAAAGGAAAAATAGCTAAATATACTAAGATTGCTGCTTATATTTCTATTATGTTGTTTGTAACAATTTTATTTTACCACGGGGTAAAAATAGTAACATTAACTTCTTACCAACTTTCTCCAGCTTTAAGGATTCCCATGTCCTATATATATTTGGCAATTCCTGTGGCTTCGTTTGTAATGTTTTGTAATATGTTAATTTTAATTATTGATACTTTACGTTCAGAAAGTTAAATTGAGAATAAATATAAAAATTGAGGTGGAATGATATTGTTGCTGTGGATAATATTTATTAGTTTTGCAACTTTATTACTGATAGGAGCCCCTATCGGGGTAGCATTAGGGTTATCATCTGCAGTGGTTACCTATACTATTATGAAAATTCCTCTGATGATTGTTGTTCAGAGGATGTTTACTGCGATAGATTCATTCTCTTTTATGGCGATACCATTCTTTATGTTAGCAGGTTCATTTATGGCTTCAGGTGGAGTTACTAAAAGATTAGTAGAATTTGCCAATTCTTTAGTAGGATTTATAACTGGAGGATTAGCACTGGTTGTGGCGGTAACTGGGATGTTCTTTGCAGCTATCTCTGGTTCTTCAGCTGCGACTACCGCAGCTTTAGGTGCTACCCTGTTTGATGAAATGGAGAGAAAGGGATATAAAAGGGATTTTGCAGCAGCAATTATAGCTGCAGGTGGGACTGTTGGGATAGTTATACCACCAAGTATTACACTGGTTGTTTTTGGAGTAACAGCAGGGGTCTCTATCGGAGACCTCTTTTTAGGAGGATTCGCACCAGGGATAATTATGGGTGTATCGATGTGTATCCTTAGTTATTTTCTTTGTAAAAAGAAAGGTCTTAAAGGTACAGGAAGGCTTTCTTTGATAAATATTATTAAATCATTTAAAGATAGTTTTTTTGCTTTAATGATGCCGGTAATTATTTTGGGAGGGATATATGGAGGAATATTTACCCCTACAGAGGCAGCAGCAGTGGCAGCAGTTTATGGATTGATTATTGGGTTTTTTGTTTATAGAGAACTAACCATTAAAAATTTACCATCAGTAATATTAAAAGCAGCAGTAAGTACCACAGTTATTATGTTTATAGTGGGGGGAGCCAATCTTTTCGGGTGGATTTTAACTAATGCTCGGGTTCCACACTCGGTAGCAATGTTTATGACATCTATTAGTAGTAGTCATATTGTTTTTTTAATGTTGGTTAATATACTTTTATTATTTGTAGGCACCCTTGTAAATGCTTCGGCAGCAGTAGTTATATTAGTCCCTATTTTATTTCCGGTAGCAATGTCATTTGGAATAAACCCCATATTTTTTGGGGTTTTGATGATAGTAAATCTGGCAATTGGTTGTATTACCCCGCCTGTGGGACTTGACCTTTTTGTAGTATGTGGCATTACTAAACTTCCTATAGAAAAAGTGACAAAAGCAATATTCCCCTATCTAGTTGTATTGATATTAGATTTATTAGTGATTACTTATTTTCCACAAATTATACTTTTTATTCTCAATTTAACTTTCTGAACGTAAAGTATCAATAATTAAAATTAACATATTACAAAACATTACAAACGAAGCCACAGGAATTGCCA
>NMQN01000046.1 GCA_003575245.1 Candidatus Atribacteria bacterium 1244-E10-H5-B2
AAAAAATTTATATGGGTATGCAGATGACTGCCGAGTCTTTATTTAAGAAGATTATAGCTTAATTCCTTTTCAATTACAGGGTCAATCGCCATAGCTTGTTCTACAAGCCTATGAAATAGTAACCCTCTATAGGTAGATGTTCTTCGGTTAAACCTGAATGTATACTCATCTAAATAATAGGCAAGGTGGCTTAGCTGGGTGCCACCTTGATATGTCCCAAGCAACCACCTCTTTAGTAGTGAAGATACTGTATGGCAAAGAGGAAGTAAGTTTTCTCCCAATGTTCCATCATCTCTAATAACTTTATGTTTGTATCCCTTTTTCTCTAGCCCGTTATAACTTGGCCAAGCATCTGTATGAATAGTGCTTCCTGGAAGAATCATTTCTTCCAATGCTGTTTCAATTGAATGTGCTGAGGCATCAGCAATATGCTTTAAGCGAATTCTTCCTATTCTCTTACCATCTTGTTGAGCTGCTATTAGTACAATCGCTTTATTTTCCGATCCTCTTCCACGCTTTCCTTTTTTTTCACCACCTATATAGCTTTCATCACATTCTATGGTACCACTAAGTTTATCTCTACCCGGTCTTACCATAGCCCTTCTGAGTTTGTGAAGCCATGCCCATGCGGTATGATAACTTCCCAATCCTAATGCAGATTTTAAACCACAAGCGCTTACCCCATTTTTTTGATTTGTTACATACCATATAGCTTGCAACCACAGTCGTAAAGGCTTTTTGGTGTCTTGGAAAATTGAACCAGCGTAGAGAGATGTGTTTGAAAAACAACTTTTACACTTGAACAAAAATCCCTTACTTGTATTCAAGTAGGCTTTACATCCACACTTGTGGCATACAAAACCATCTGGCCATTTTACATTAAACAGGTAGTCTATGCAGTTATGTTCGGTATGGAAAAAGTCCATAAAGTCTTGCATTGTATGTGGATATTTTGACTCCATGACTGCAAATATACGAATAATAGGCTTCGGCAGTCATCTGCATACCCATATAGTTTTATATTGGAGCACATTGTCCTTTGGTATCTTAATTATTTTGCTTGTACTACCAAAATGAAATTCCAATTGGCTTTCTTTTATTGAACAAGTTAAAGCATTGTGTTTAATATCAGATTGTCGTTGGGGCTTTGTTCGCCTGTCTAAAAAACCGGAAGAACCGTATTTATTTATTCTGGTAAAAAATGACAACATCGTATCCAAAGGCATTTCCAGATATTTAGCAATCTCTTTTCTGTTAGCACCCAATAGGAAAAGAGCAAAAGCAATTATCCTGTTTACAAACATTGTCCCTAAAATCTCACGTGCTTGTGCAAGTCTGTTGTTTCTATGGATGAGCGAATAATTTAAATCAGGCAGGCAATTCATCATATTAATATTTTACAATCTATATCACATATTATATCATGTAAAAATACAAATATAATTAATATCCACAAGCATTTATGAAAAATAATTAATATTTAATGTGTGATTTAGGATGTAGTTTATTGTAATAAAATATTGCCAGTATTTACTACTGATTTTTCAGGACAGGGTACTAGATATCTACGATCTGACCCCGCCATCCGGCTTTATAGGATTTAAAGGTGCTTTCCAGGGAAAGCAGATTTTTTTCGGCCGATTGGGTTACATTGGTTAGTCCGGCAAGCATGGCATCCGTGCATTCCCTCTGGAAAAGGTAGAAACTATCGGCATAATCCTGGTTGGGCTCTCTTGTTTCATCGAGGACCACTTCTTTTCCCCGGACCAATCTGAATCGGGAGGATTCACCCCTGACCATGGATCCCTCGTAATAGGCTTCACCTGATTCCCCCGATAAAAGGAAGGAAGCTTGCCGCACTCCTCCCGGTTTCCAGGAGACATTTATGACGACTGTGGTTTCCGGGTATTCGTATAGCACATGGGCCAGACTTTCACCTGTGATATTCAGATTGATATGATGGAATCGCGAGTAGGTTCGCAAAGGCTTGCCAAATAGAGCATGAGCCATGTCCACAAGATGGGTTCCATGTTCAAGCAGCACTCCAGGGTCCATCTCAAGTTTATAGGCCACGCCCGGTTCGGAGGGATTGAGTTGCTCAAAACGAACGAAATGGGGCCTGCCGAAAAATCCTTCCTGCAGTTTCTGTTGTACGACCTTGAACCAGGGACGGTAACGATGGTTCTCGTGGATAGCAAACAACCTTTCATAGTTTTTAAAATTTCTCACCAGGGAGCGGGCTTCTTCGATGTGGCCTGCAATTGGCTTCTGGCAGATGACATGAAGGTTTCTTTCCCTGGCAGAGAGGCAATAGGAAGAATGCACGAACGGCGGGGTCAGGATATCGACAAAATGGTAAGAGAATAGGAAGAATTCGCTTAAAGCATATTGCTGATGCCTCAGCACATTCAATTGAAACAGCATTGGAAGAAATGATTCTTCCAGGAAGCACTATTCATACAGATGCTTGGCCAAGTTATAACGGGCTAGAGAAAAAGGGATACAAACATAAAGTTATTAGAGATGATGGAACATTGGGAGAAAACTTACTTCCTCTTTGCCATACAGTATCTTCACTACTGAAGAGGTGGTTGCTTGGGACATATCAAGGCGGCACCCAGCTAAGCCACCTTGCCTATTATTTAGATGAGTATACATTCCGGTTTAACCGAAGAACATCTACCTATAGAGGGTTACTATTTCATAGGCTTGTAGAACAAGCTATGGCTATTGACCCTGTAATTGAAAAGGAATTAAGCTATAATCTTCTTAAATAAAGACTCGGCAGTCATCTGCATACCCATATAAAACTATATTATTAACATTTCTTGATAATGGACTAATAAACAGGAAAGAAGCAGCCAAGGCCTTAAATTATAGTAGCGGCAATACAGATAAACTTTTACATAAAATACGTACCGAGGATATTTCCTGTTTAATTGACAAACGCCAGGGCCAGCAAAAAGATTATGTCTTTACCCCGGAAATAAAGTCAGAATTAATACTACAGTTTGCCGCAAATGCTGCAACAGGCAAGTCAACATCAAGTTCTGTATTAGCAGGTGGTTTGAAACAACGCACTTCACTTCAACTAAGCCACCGGAGCATACGTTATCATATTGCCGGTTTGGGTTTAAAAGGAAAATCCGAAGCA
>NMQN01000672.1 GCA_003575245.1 Candidatus Atribacteria bacterium 1244-E10-H5-B2
ACGAACAATATTAGCACTATTAAAGATCTACAAATTGAATTTGCTTATGGAGATTTAAGAGAGATTGAATCCGTTAGTAAAGCAATGGACGATTGTGATTACATAATTCATGGTGGTGCAATTTATACATTCGTCCCTATGTGGTTTTGGGCAGATCCTGCGAAAATTAAAGCAATTTATGATGTAAATGTTTATGCTACAGATAAATTAATGGAGAAAGCTTTAGAAAAAGGAATTAAAAAAGTGGTGTTCACTAGCTCCGAAAGTGCTATTGGAATGCCACCTGATAATTCTATCGGTGATGAAAAACTATTTGCTACTAAAAAAGAATTACCAGGTCATTATAAAATATCAAAGTATCTAGGTGAGTTAGTTGCGATAAAGTGGAATAAAAAAGGACTTCCAACTTGTTCTATATTACCAACTGTACCCATTGGTCCTTATGATATTAAACCAACTCCTACAGGAAGAATTATAAAAGATTTTATGAACGGAAAAATGCCGGGTTTTGTCAATACAAAAATGAATGTTGTATCTGTTAAAGATGTGGCAATGGCACATGTATTGGCAATAAAAAATGGTAACCCGGGAGAAAGATATATAGCTGGAAATAAAAATATGGCATTAAGAGATTTTCTACGTTTGATTGCTGATGTTGCTGGTAAGAAAGCTCCAAATATATCATTTCCTAAATTTTTAGTAATAGGTTTTTCTTTTTTAGATGAATTGGTTACATGGAAGCTAAAGCATAAAGACCCAAAAACACCATTAGAGAGTGTTGCTTCTGCTGAAATTCGAGTGTTTGATTGTTCAAAAGCCTGGAATGAACTAAAGATGCCTAAAACAAACTTACGAATTGCAATTAGAGAACAAATTGATTGGTTTTATGAAAATGGCTATATAAGAGATAGATAATGAATTTCGCTTTTATTTATATTTAATTACTTTGTTAACTAATTCAAGAAGATCGATTACTATAAGGTCAGATTTAATCTCCTTGACAGCATCTTTAAAATTGGTAAGACAGAAAGGACAAACTGTTGTTAAAAACTTCGCACCAGTTTCTTCAGCTTCTTGTACTCTATCAACAGCAATCTCAAGTGCTAAATCCGGAAAACCTGATTTTACGCCTCCTCCTGCGCCACAACAGTAGGAGTAGTTCCGAATACGCCTCATTTCAACAAATTCATCTTTTCTTATAGCATCAATTACATTTCTTGGAGCATCATATATTCCAGAATGTCTACCTAAATGGCAAGGATCGTGATAAGTAATTACTCCATCAATTTTTTTAGCGATTTTAATCTCTCCGCTGTTAAGAAATTCATCTATCATTTCTATGGAATGAAGCACTTCGAAATCCTAATCTTCTAGATATTTAGGGTAATCATTTTTGAGAGTCTTATAACACCCAGCACATGTAGTAACTATTTTATCTACTTCAGAATCTTTAAAAACAGCAAAATTATGTTCTGCTAAATCTTTAAAGATGTCTTCTCCTCCAGTTCTTAAATTTACAGATCCACAACACCATTCTTCAGGTGATATTGATAGATTTATGCCAGATTTATTTGCTATTTCGAGAAATGTAGAAGATATATTGTTCAAACGATAAGCAGAAGTGCATCCTACAAAAAATAAAGCGTCTCCTCCTTTAGATAAAAATTTAAATTCCTTAGGTATCCAATTTAGTCGCTCGTTATGCTTTTCAAAATATGGATTATGTTCTACTATTTCATGCTCGGTAATTTCTTTATGTCTGGGTAAAGGAGCTACTCCTAAATCCACAAAGTCTGCTCTTAAAGCCTCCCATATCTCTATATGATCTCCAATATTCTCTTTTGCAGAAATATTCATGCAGGGGCTTTCTGGATTATTGCACACCTCTCTACAAGCACCACAAAGAGTACATTGATAAATTACTTCTGCGAGACCTTCACTTGGTTCTATCCTTTTATCAAGCAGAGCTCGTGCTAATGTAAATCTCCCTCGTGCAAAAAAGGCTTCGAAACCAGGTCCATGATCTCTCATAGGACAAGCTGCTTCAAGAATAGGATTTTTAAAAGAACCTTTAAGTGCCCCTCTGCAATCTCCAACAGCTACACAAGAAAGAATTCTTTCTTCTAAATCTGAAATTCTTTTCAATTTTTCTGTCATATTTTTGACTTTTTGTTAAAGGGAATTGTGATCTATATTAATACAACGTACTTTCAAACCTAATTTTTATATTTCAAAACCGGAATTTACCTGGACTTATAATATTGTCAGGGTCTACTATATTTTTAACTTTTTTAAAGAATTTATAATAATTTTCGGAATATATTCTTGAGTCAACGATTACCTGGCTTCCAATTTGACCACACATATAAAGAACAGCCCCCTCTTTTAATAACAACTCAAACTGATCTTTCCACAAATTAATAACATCAGTTTTAAGATCTTCATCGTGGGATGCTGCTAATCCACTGCCAATATAGCAACTATTATGATTTAGCATAACGACATGACTCACTCCAGATTCGGCGTCTGCTTCAAATAAGGCTTCATGGTGCTCTTCTTCCCTCTCATCTAATTTATGCAAAATTCTTGGAAAGCGTGAAATAGGAACCATAACCTCGGTGGTTGCTGCAAAATAATCTGGACCCATGACAGAAAATAAGGGATGATAAACCTGCCAGTGTCCTTGTTCCCCATAAAACCAATCTGTGATGTTTCCTTCTTCAATGCTTGGCCCTAATTCTCTCGTACAATACTTCTTTGCTATATTTTCTAAAATCTGAGTATTTCTATTTAAAACTTTTTCATCAAATGCCTCAATAACATAAAAGATAACACCTCCTTTTATATCACCCCATGTTTCTATTAATTTATCAGTGGTAATTCCCATTACAGAAGGAGGGGGCGTATAAAAGAAATCGTAAATCCCAAGGGACTTTGCCCAGCCCTTTGCAATCATTTCTTGGACCATATCTCGTGTTTTTTCATAAGAATTATCTTTGATAAAAAATGTTTTTCCAGAAATAAATGGTGGCTTCGGAAATATTTTTAATGTTGCTGTAGTCTTTATTCCCATCGTTCCATTATCTCCAAGAAAAATCCCCATTAGATCTGAGCCAAATCCAAGTCGTGTAAATGGTTTTTCAACAAACCTACTCTCCTGAGAGCCGAGCGTGATAACATCACCAGTTCCTAAAACTACTTCTAAACCAACACAATTTTCAGTACATTTACCATATTTTGCACACCCTCCACCTCCTCCTGAATGATGAGATAACCCACCTCCAATTGATGCGTTTAAACCTGAACCAGGTCCCATATTTCCTGTATAAAACCCCTTATCAAAAAGTTTAGCATTAAGTCGAGACCAGTTTATTCCACATTGGACAGTGACTGTATGATTTAACTCATCAATATCCAAAATCTTATCCATTCTCGTGAGATCAAGTAATATGGTTTCTTTTTTTATAGGTTTGCTGCCACCCATCAAACCGCAACCACCGCCTCTTGGTAAAATGGTTGTTTTATATTGTTTAGCAATTGCGATTATTTCAGATATTTGTTCTGTTGATTCAGGTCGAATGACAATTTGAGGTATTATTTCCGGTAGGCAAGGATCTAGGCCTCTAGAATAAGTTACACATATATAATCTTTATCAGTGCAATATTTTTCGCCAACAACACCAACTAATTCGTCATATAGAGCCATAATTTATTCTCCTTTAAATTTGTATATCTTAAGATTTTAGGGGTTTATTATCTAAATTTTTAATTATATGACTTAATAATTTTAATGTGTTAATTAAATTTCCAAAACTCATATTTTCAACTATATCATCTCTAGTATGATAATAGAATTCTTTTGATGAGAAGGGTAAAGTAATTATCGATGTAGCGGATAAATGTTTTCTACAGAAACTTAAAGAATCAGTAAACGCCATATTAGACTTGGGTTTTATCTTTATTTTTAATTTCTCAGCTGAATTTGATATTAATTCATTCATTTTTTTGTCAGTTTTTACAAAACCAAAAATTTCCGAAGAGGTTACCAGAAGGTCAGCATTTTTATTTCCAAGCATATCAAGGTTAATTACTTTTGCGTTTTTTAAATCTTCCATATATTTTTTAACAAAGTTTCTGCTTCCTTTCGAGCCAATCTCTTCGCAACCAAATGCACAAATCCATACTTCAACGTTTTTTAGTTTGTTTTCCGGGAGACTGAGATTTTTAACAATTTCATAGCATACAGCCACGCCAGATAAATTATCGTTAGCACCCATAACAGGATGATTTGAAATTGTGAAAAATAATTGAATTATAACAATAGGTATCAAGATCAGAAAAGCCCAAAAAAATATTATCTCAGTATTAAGAAAGAGAGTCTCTAATTTAATTACAATTAAGATATTTTTTATTAATAAAATTATAAGTAATATAGCGGTTAAGAAAAGATTTATAGCTATTATTACGATAAAGCCATATTTGAACATTCTCATTAAGGGAAATTCGCAACTAGAATCAAGATGACTTCCGATTATGATCAATTCACTTGGGTGATTTTCTGGTCTTATTTTTCCAATAACATTTTGAGATTTCTTTTTTGGAAACATAAAATCAATAATCTCTTTGGCTAAACTCATCTCTCCGAATAAAATTAAAAATGATAAGAGGGTTAATATAAAACTAATTAAAGCGTAATACCAGTAAAAAATAAGCGATAGTAAATACAAAATCATAGGAATTCGAAATGCGGCTTTATACGCACCCGGATGTACAATAAAATCGTCAATTTTAACCTCATCGCAATATTCTTTAATTTTTTCATGAAAATATAATGCTAATTGAGCCTCGTTTTCGCTGCAAGATTTCCTTGGTCCAATAGTTTCACATATTTCATCAATAAAATCCCTCATATTTTTTTCAATTTGATTATCAGAACCTAACGCATTCAATTATCAAAACCTTATATTTTTTTAAAAACTTTAATTCTGATTTTTTTGCTTTCATTAATATCCGCACCAAAATCAAAAAATTCTCCAATGAAAGCACATTTTATACGGATTTTAAACTTCTATTTAATTGGGTTCCTTATCATACTCCAATGGTAAATATTTGTTCTAGGAGTTAAACCCTTATGAAGAGTTCGAAAGCCAAAACATTTATATAATTTAACATTTCTTTCTGAATTCGTCTCAAGAAAAATTGTTTTATGGTCTTTCGCAATTTGGTTTATCATGAAACTTAACATTTTTCTCCCAATTCCCCTACCCTGATGTTTCGGGTCAATACCAATAGTGGATAGATACCAATGAGGACCTGGGACCAGCTTTTTATGTAAATCCTCAAAAAAATCATCGTTTTTTCTTAGTATGTGTCAGTATCTAAGGAAGTAATTTTTTTCTATTAATTTTTATTCTTTTCTGAGCCGACATTATTCTCACCTTTTTGATACACCGTTGTTAATTTTCTTTACGCTTCGAGAAATAAATCAACTAAAGCGTCTTGGTTGTCTTGTAAGGTCCACTTTTGGCATATCTTCCCTTTTTTACGACATTTTTTGAGCCACGCCTTGTTTATCTTCCACGAGTTATAAAGGAGCATTCGAACCAGCATGTCTAAATATCTCGTGTTATCGTATTTCGACTTCCAGCGCTTACCCATCCTATTTAAGTCGGAAAACCCCGTCTCTATAAACCATCGTTTTTTATAAAATCGAGAAGTGCGGGACGCCCAAGAACTCGTATCGCCCCTCGGTTTCTGGGTGGTCATTACGGCATATACTAACTTCATAGCATCATTTAAAGTTAATATCCCTTTCTTAAAGTCTTGTTTAACGCTTGAAAGAGAGTGTCCCTTTTTTGCTCTTAATAATAAATATAAATCTTGGGAAAATTGTTTTCTTCCACCAGGGGCGGTTGAAATTGTATATCTTCTGATTCTTTTCCCTATTCCTTTCAAATATTCTTCAATCATTGCATTAATTCTCTTATATGATTTGGAAGGAATTAAAACCTCCCCTCTCAAGGTTTTTATCTCCTTTATAAGCTCAGCCCGGAAGAATTCTCGATCTATCATCACATAGTTTAATGCAAATCCTAAATTAATTAAATGCTCAAGAAATTTAAGAATCACGGGTATTTTAGATTGTCCTTTTGCGATTTGCTCTAATCCTGCGAAAAGGTGAATTCCTCTCGACAAAATCGAAAAACCTAAGTAATGCCTCATTTTTTTCGTCCCTTTGCCCCGATTTGTTCCCTTGATCATGTTATCGTCCCGTTTCCCGTAGTAAGAATGCTCTGTAAAGTCAACTAGAACATTGACCTTTCTTGAAATAAGTTGTAACCTTAACGCTTCCATTAATTGATGGTCTAAGCACGCTCGTAGAATTAATCTTGCTTTTTCAAGCCCAATACGGCGTAAAAGCTTGTTTACCTCGGTTTGATGCGGGACTTCGCGCTTACTTCGCCCATCGGCATACTTTTTTTGCCTTCCTTTTTTTTTATTCAAAAAGTACTTGTTCAACCTTTCGCTGGCACTATCTATAGATCTTCCGGTCATTTCGGAATAAAAAAAGACTCTAAGAAAATCCTCAGCGTCATATCTTGCGTTTTTACCTTTTCTACACCCCCACATTTGAGATTCGATTGAGTCACAAAAGTTTTTAAAAAATGCTAACATATATTCATTAGAGAAAAGTGGTTTTAACTCAGCTTCCAAATCTGAAAGTGGAGATAAATATTTTATGCGCATACATAAATATAGCCACTTTTCTCTTATAAATCTTTAGATAAATTCCCACTGGAAACAAGTGGAAAAAATCAATAGTTAAATAATAAAAATTAGAGGTAGGTATTTATAGAAAAAGATTCAGTTAAAGAGGATTTAGAGTTCTACTTCCTTTGATACTGAGTATAATAAAAATATTTATAAAACTAACTGGATTAAAGCAAATTATTATTTTTTGCGTGATAAAGCTGCTAAAAAAATCAAAAGGGTTAAATTCCAGATTAATTGAGCTGAATAAGTTTGATATAAGAGAATTTAAGGGCTCATTATCTGACAAAGCTAAGATTGTAGTTCCGAAACTCTTCAAAACTGTTCAAAGAGCAAAAACAGATTACAAAAGAGAAATGAAAAACCTACCCGACAATGTTCAATCCGCACCTAAAGAATTTTGGGAGGAGGTTATCGAGCAAGCGAGGATTTTAGGAATTGATCTTATAGGATTTGCTCCAGTGGACGAAAAATTTATTTTTAAGAACGATTACGTAGGTGGAATCGAATTTCTATACGAGAATGGAATTGTTTTAGGAATGGAAATGGATTACAAAGCTATAGATAAGGCTCCTGAACCTCCAGCAGGGTTAGAATCTTTAAACATCTACGCAGAGTTAGGTGAGGCGACAAATAAATTAGCAGATTTTATTCGATCTAAAGGTTATAGAGCAATAGCATGCCATCCACTTGGTGGTCCAATTCTTTACCCCGCGATGGCAGTAAAAGCAGGCTTTGGGAAAATTGGAACGCAAGGTCTTTTAATCACTAAAAAATTCGGTCCAAGGCAGAGATTATCCATGATTTCTGTAAACGCAACCCCTCTTCCTGAGGCCTCTCAAGAAAATTTTGAGATAGACGAGTATTGTAAGAAATGCAAAAGATGCGTTCAAATGTGCCCCGTAAACGCGATTTACTACGAACCAATTATCAAGGAAAATGGTATAAAAACTCGAATTGATGGAGAAAAATGTATCGAATATTTTTACGAAACTACGGGATGTTTGGTTTGTATAAAAGAACGTCCATTTCACAAAATTGGGTATAAAGCAATGTATTATTCGCGTTTATAAATTGATTTAAAAATTTATAACTAAAACTTAATTTCTATGTAAAATTATCTTATTATTCATTAATCTTGTTGAATATGAAACATGCTTAAGAAGAAAATATTTCCATTTAAAGATAAGAAAGTAATTGTGTTCGATTTAGATGGTACGATCGTTAGATTAGCGGCAGATTGGCATTCATTAAAAAAAGTTTTAAACGATCGTTATTCTGAACATTTTCAAGATGACCGTCAATTTACGAGCATTTCTGCTTGCCTTAGTGAAATTGTCGAAAAAGGGGACGAAGCGGAATTGCAACATAATTTTGATGTTATTAAGCAATACGAACTTGATAACATAGAAAAGAACGAACCTATTGAAGAGACAATCTACTTTATCAATAATACAAAATTATTTGGCGTAAAAAGGGGAACTAAACTAGCCATTTTATCCTTAAATACAAGACAAACTATTAAGAAATCCTTAGAATTAGCAGGAATAAGCAGTAAATTTGACTTTATTTTAGGAAGAGAAGATGTAAGAAGTTGGAAACCCGAACCAGAAGGATTATTAAGAATTATGGATCATTACAAGGTCAACAAAGAAGATATGATTTATTTCGGTGATTTGGAAAAAGATTTAGCGACTGGTGCTAAGGCGGGAATTGAAACTCATTATATTGACGATCTCATAAACCTTGTTAAAAGTTTTAAAAATGAATTGATATGAATATAAGAGTTTAAAAAAAGGTAATTAATTTGAATAATTTACATGTAAGTTATCACGACATTGTATTTTTTAATCTCTGATTCTACTTTTGCCTTTCCCAGAGGAGTGAGAGTAATAACATCGTTACTTTTGATTTTTAGAGCCGTCAATTTTATATTTGGGTCTTTAAATTCACCGCTCATATAAGGATTCCAAAGCATTTCTTTGTTCACTGCATTAGTAATCAACCATAGGATAGGTTCTAAATTATATCCACTTATTCTCATAGCCTTAAACACATACCCTATGTTTGCGTCAAATTGGAAGCCAGGTAATCGTTGACTCAAGAATATATTCCGAAAATTATTATAAATTCTTTAAAAAAGTTAAAAATATAGTAGACCCT
>NMQN01000261.1 GCA_003575245.1 Candidatus Atribacteria bacterium 1244-E10-H5-B2
TGCCTTAAGCTTCCAGGCCATATCTAAATATTTGACCCTTACATTAAAATCTGGCACATCAACAAAATCAATAGTTTTAGAATTTGCTTCTGGTAAATCACCTGTTCCTGACTTTCCTTTTTTTGGTGGGATAGGTATAACTGATATTACTTTTTTAGCGTCTAATCCCTCTTTTAATTTCTGGTTAAGGTCGATATCGGTCATACCCATTTTATCTAATAACTCGGTTACTGAAAGGTTTACTTTCCGTAACATACGCTTACCTAATTCTTTTGCTGAATCCCTTGTAACATCAGGACTTATAGCTAAATAGGCTTTTGTAGCATTCCCATTCTGCTCTATATAGGAATCAATAAATCTTCGTTCTTTTATTGTTCGTTTGATTGGTTCTCCATTATTATTAGACACTTTACATCACCTCTAAAAGTAAACTTTTGTAAACTCTCAAGATTTAATTACCTAAAAAAAATAGGGGGCATTTCCCCCTATCAACTCCCCGTATTCTGTTTTTTCTTCTCTTATCTTAACTCAAAAATGATTAGTTATCAAGCTATCAGTTAATTAAACAATAATACGGTCCCGTTAAACATCAGCATTACAAGCAACATCTCAAGAAAGAAATCCCCCCCAACTAGCTTTATTAACTTAGTTCTCAGCTCCGGAGTCAAGATTCAAGACTTCCTATGTCTTAGCCTCTCTTAGCTTTGTTTTCTGCCTCTTTTTCTCCCTTTTTCCCCTTCTTCTCGGTCTGAAAGGGTATCAAAGAGATAGTTTCTTCCTCTATGCTGCCTTCTCCAATAACTTTAATAGCCTCTTCCTTTGATGTTTCAAGATCCTTTTTATCAATTATTATCGTGATACTGGTAGAATCCCTCTTTCCGGGTGCTTCCCGGAGGTATTTCTTATCGCTATATTCTGCATCCGCTATCGATAAGAGGTATTTAAGCGCTCTCCAATCCTTTTCTCTCTTGTCTTTAGCGTAGTTTCTCAATAATTCCATCTGTTGTGCAATCCACTTGTCTTGCGCGTGCGTAACATCTGTATTAAAACTCTTCTGTTCCCTTCTCCATTCATAAATGTGGTAACGATAAATTCCTGCCTTTGCAGCTACTATTCCAATAAAAAAATGTTCCTCGAATAGCTTAACAAGCTTAGCTTTCAGCTCCGGAGTCAAAATCGTAGGCCTTCCCGGTTTCTTCTTCTCTTCCTTATCCTTCTTTGCTAATCCTTTTATTAATTTTGATTGGTTGATCTTTTTATCTTTCATAACATATATATTACCACAATCTAGCCCAATTCTCGATATTCTTGTAGGGCAAAGACCTATATATCTTCTGGTATGCTGGCCATCCATTGCCAATTAGAAGATTGGTCTATGCTGTTTAATCTACTAGTCCCTTGCGTGCGTAGGATCTGTGCGGAAATCTTTCTGTATAAGGGTTTTAAGGCTATATACCTGTAAGTTATATGTCCTAATATACCCAAATAAAGGCTTTTTTCTCTTGTTTTGAGACGATATCCGGCATTAGTCTTAATCCTATAAGCTACGATAGTAAGTTTTTGGCTATAATAAAGGCTTTCCTGTTTGGAGTGATTTCTTTCCTGCTATACGCCCCCCATATATCGAATAAATTAAATTAGTTATTATGTTCTGTGCAAGGTCTTGCACGGAAGTTAATGTTTACTCTTTTTTGATACTTTCATAAAGCCTGATTTATATTGTTTAGCAAGAGAAACATTTTCTCCTGGTTAAGGGGTTGGGGAAAACCATCAGTCAAATAGATAGTCAGAAAGAATCTATCCCCTTCTCTAACTTCCTCTTTAAACATTCTTCCATATCTCTATAAATTCCTGACCTTGATTCTTTGCTAAGCCTGGACATCGCTTTTTTATAGATAGATATTTTATTTTTGAGAGAAAGGCCTCTCCACCAACTATCAAGATAGTCCTCACTTTTTAATTCCTCTTTAGGGATATCTTCATAACTTCTTTTATTTTTATACGCTTCAAGAATAGACTGCTTATCCTTAATAGCAGACGGTTCCCACCAGCAATCATATCTCGCTCCCTGTATTTTTCTTCTTCTCTTTTGATCACCTGGTATCAGATTAGCCCTCTGCATTTTTCTTGCTTCTGCGGTATTGCCATAATAAGATCCTTTACTTCTTTTTTTAATCATAATTTTAATTCTCCTTTCTATTAGTTATCGATTAAAAAGACCGGGAAACTGCTTTTTATTTTTTTATTCTCGGTATAAGGTAATTCTGGTTCTTCATTCTTCGTCTTCCTCTTTTATATTCCATTGACTCTTCTCCTTTTAATAGACTAAAGAGACTAAACTAGACTAACTGCTAATTTAAATTAAAATATATATGTAATTTACCTTACCCTCTCTAACCCTTGTAAACTATGTAACCCTTGTTATATATATGTTTTTACTTATACTTTAAAAAGTAATATAAGAAGGTATTTAGTCTAATTAGCCATTCTACTAATACCCTATTTAGTCTCTTTAGTCTCTTTAGTCTAAAATTTTATATGTATTGTCCTTCTAACTCTTCCAATAATTCTTTATTTATTAAGTATCCTTTCTTACCAATAGAAGCACCCTCAAAACCGAGCGACTCCATAACATAATGAAGTTTCATTGTATTTATCTGAACTGACTCACTCCTATCTGTATTAAGAAAATTACAGAGGTCAAGACTCCCAATAAAGTCTTTCCCGTCCTCTGCATAGTCCAATAATATCTTCACTACTTCAGCTTCCAAACTCATCTGTTTTACCTTCTTGGCTTTCTTTGCTAAAAACTTAACAATCCCTAAAAACTCTTCTTCCCTTTCTGGCGCAACTTCCATAACAACCCTATATAGTGGTTTTAGTATTTGTCCAAGCCTCCTCCTCGCAAAATGTCTTAATACTTTTAGCCCTTTTTGTTTCCCTTTATTAAGTAAAGTTGCCCTAAAAATTGTCAATTTGTTCCTTAATTCTTCTGCAGTTTCTAAACTTTTTTCATCTTCTTCTATCAACGTTTCGACTGCTTCCCTAATGTTTTCTTTCATAATAAAGTGTATAGTCCTACTTTTTATAGCTGGGAGTAAACCTTGTTCTGAACCCATTGCTAAAGGTCCAAATACTTTGTAATACTT
>NMQN01000320.1 GCA_003575245.1 Candidatus Atribacteria bacterium 1244-E10-H5-B2
TGCCCTTCCTTTTTTATTGTCTTTCGTCTCCTGTGGGCACGATGCATCGTGCCCCTACAACTTATCTCCTGAATTCTGATTTCATCTTTCATAACTACACGCTATACGCTAAACGCTATCCGCTATTAGGGCGTATGCAATACGCCCCTACATCCTCCTACTACTTATACTTAGTGCACTAAATCATTAATTAAAAAACTGTAATCTTTAAAAACTGTGCTTATTATTGCGCTGGCTTTTTTAAGCTCTTTGACCTCATAATCATCTGGACATGATAAATCTATGGGAATTAATTTACCGTCTTTATCTAATTTTAATTTCCATAGATTATTATTCAGCCTCAAGGTTATTAACTGATTATCGAAAGAACCTGTAACCATAAATCCATTATTTGTACTGTTCTTAAAGTCTTTGCTTGTTCTAAAAAGAGTCAATTTATCTTTGTAAGGTTTGCCATCATAAGGGCAAAATGTAGCGCAGTTTCCGCATTCATTGCATAATGCATCAAGATGGAGAATCTGGTAGGCATCCTGAAAGCCCTCTTTCTTATCAATCTCGATCGCAACATTTGCCCGGTTTGGACAGACATCCACACATTTGTTACAGATAACGTTGCACTCAAGACACCGCTCTGCTTCGTTCTCAGCTATTACCCTATCATCTTCGGATATTTTTGGAGGAATGAGACGGCTTTTTTTATTATAAATCTCTGGAATTTGCTGTTTCCTATCAAAACTTGGATTAAAATCTTTTTCCAAATCTTTCCAATCTGATATTTCCCTTTTAGCAATAGCTTCTGCCGCCTTTCGTGCATCAGCAATGGATTCAACCACTGTTGAGGGACCACGAAGGGAATCACCACCTATAAAAACATTTTTAAGATTAGTTTCAAGGGTTTCCGGGTTTACATGTGGTCTGTTGTTTTTTTCAATCTTTAACCCGCATACCGATAAAAATTTGGAATCGGTATACTCCCCAATAGCACTGATTACCGAATCAACTGTTATCTCTTCGGTCTCCTCAGTGGGGACAGGACGTCGGCGACCACTGGAATCAGGAGTGCCTAAAGTCATCTTGCGGCATTTCAAAATACCAGTTTTGGAAAATGATTCCGGCAGTAAGAGGGGCTTGAAAATAACTTCTTCTTCAAGGGCTCGCTCATACTCCTCTTTATCCGCTGGCATTTCGTCTTCAGTGCGGCGGTAGATGATAAAAACTTTTTCGACACCGTCTATCCTTAGCGCTGAACGCGCACTGTCCACTGCGGTATTTCCACCTCCTATTACCGCAACCCGCCGACCAATATTGAGTACCCCTAAATCTTTGTTGAAAAACCTTAAAAAATCCAGGGTTTCATAGACATTATTATTATCACCGGTTAACTGCAGCTTCCTTGAAACTTCCGCACCGATTCCGATAAAAATATATTTATATTCTTCTTTATTTAAATCATTAATAGAAAATTCTTCTGATACTCCAAATTTAAAATCCACGCCAAGTGCTTTAATAATAGAAATATCTTTTTCAATAGCAGATGCAGGAATTCTGAAATTAGGCAGTACATAGGTTATTACACCACCGGGAGAATCCTGCTTCTCAAATACAGTCACCTTAAATCCAGCTTTAACCAGAAAGTAAGCTGCGGATAGTCCTGCCGGTCCTGCTCCGATAACAGCAACTTTTATATTCAGTTGCTCAGTAGTAACACGGCTTTTAGTATCGTAGGTGGTTTTTCCCTGCTCAGCGGCAATCCTCTTAACCTCGCGAATACCGACCGTTCCTTCATAGTCAAGACGGGTGCAATTGTACATGCATTGATGATCGCAAATGTATCCGGTTATACTAGGAAGAGGATTTTTCAAATAGATAAGTTCCAGAGCCCTATCATACTGTCCATCCCCCACGAGCCGAATATACTCCGGAATATCCTGACGGATGGGACAGGAGATAACACAAGGAGCAACATAGCAGTCGGTCAAGGGTAATTCCCGGTCAATGAAAACTTTCTTCGTACCTCTCCAATCTTTCCGGTAATAATTTTCCCGAAGGGCTTCTTCGGCTAATCGGTCAAGTTTTTCCACATCGATAACCTCGGGCTGCCTTCTCTTTTCAACCAATGGTTCTAATTTTCGGGCTATTTCTGCCATTCTCAGATAACCGCCCGGCTTTAAAAGTTCGGTGGCCATTGTAATTGGTTTAATCCCTGTTTCAAAAATCCGCAGGATATTCAGTTGAGATGCTCCTCCCGAGTAAGATATGGGGAGAGTTCCCTTAAATTCACGCGACAAGCGGGAAGCCAGAGCAATGGTAAGGGGAAAGAGAATGCGTCCTGATAAATACATTTCCTCTCCGGGAAGAACACCAAGGGTATTTACCGTTCCCAGTGTATTGGAAAGCTTTACTCCAAAATTACCACCGCAGTCAGTGGCTAATTTAGAAAGCCGTTTAAGCATCCCTATCGCATCATCCCATTGCAAGTCATTGGTAAAGGTAGATTCTTTAATATTTATATAATTAAATCCAAGCTCATCCAATATTTTTCTAACTAATTTATAGCCAAGTAGGGTCGGATTTAATTTTACAAAGGTATGGAGTTTTTTTTCTTCCATAAGATATTTACAGATAGATCCTATCTCTTTGGGGGGACATCCGTGCATGGTAGAGAGAGTTACAGATCTGGATATATGAGGTGAAATTACACTATAAATATTTTCCAGGCTTTTAACCTTTCCTTTAATGTGCAGAATTTCTGAAAAGTTCGTGTCCCGAATAAAAGAACTTAATTCCTCTAAGTGACGCTTGAATAACGGATGTCCGGAGGCATCGGTTAAACTATTAATAAATAAGTCCATACGCGGTGTTTTGATTCCCTCCAGATCGTAGCCAACGCTCATATTAAAAATAAAAGATTGTTTTACAGTAACGTGCATATCAAAAACTGATTCTATGAAGTGAAGCAATATCCATGATTTAACATACTCGTCATATGCCTGCTCCAGGGAAAGTTCAGTAGACCATTCGGTATTGTAACCCTCGTCTCGTGCATCAATACAGGGTTTCTCAAATTGCAGGCTGTCAAGTTTTTGTACAGTCTTAAGCTCGAAAAAGCGTCCCCCGACCAAATAGGCGGCAACGATATTTTGAGGCC
>NMQN01000386.1 GCA_003575245.1 Candidatus Atribacteria bacterium 1244-E10-H5-B2
CTATTTATCATACTTTCTCCAATGGTGCAAAATTCACCGACAACTTTTTTAATCCCACACTTTCAAAATCCACAGTTATAAAAATATCATTTTCAGTATCTATTTTATTTAATATAACCCCTATCCCCCAATCCACATGCCTTATCTTATCTCCCACTGCTACCTCAATTTTTTCTCTTCTATTATCAAGTGAAGGAATTTCTTCTCCTTTTTCTATATCTGCTTTTTCTTTAAGATGTTTTGGAATCTCAGAAATAAATCGTGAAACACTGTTGAACAAGGTATTACCATTCAAATTTCTTCTCCAGGCATAAGTCAAATATAACCTTTCTTTAGCCCTGGTCATTCCCACATAACACAACCTTCTTTCTTCTTCTAATTCCTCCCCACTATTCAAGGAACGAGAATGAGGAAATATACCTTCCTCAAACCCGGTAATAAAAACCACCGGAAATTCTAAACCCTTGGCACTATGCAGGGTCATAACTGTAACTACATCCTCTTCTCTTTTGTAAAGGTCAATATCCGTAATTAAAGCAACGTATTCTAAAAAAGCAGTTAGGGATTTATCTTAAACGTTGTACTGCCAGGATCAATTCCTTTATATTTTCGATTTTACCCTGAGCTTTGAATTCCTCTTCTTTTTTTAGTTCCTTATAATAATTGATTTTTCCTATTAGCTCTATGAGCAGTTCACTCCCTTTGGTTTCTTTTTTCTTTTCATTAAGCTCATCAATAAGGGAAGTAAATTTATTTATTGCTTCTTTCCTGTCTGCAGATATTTTTATTGTCCTTAATCCCTGTTTTAAGGCCTGGTGAAAATTTAAATTATTTTTTCTGGCTAATTCTTCTATTTTGCTTAAAGTAATCTTGCCTATACCTAATTTGATATTGTTAATAATCCTTAAAAAACTTACTCCATCTTTTTGATCATGAATAAAACGCAGATAAGCCAGAATATCTTTTACTTCCTTTCTTTCGTAAAATCTTAATCCCCCTATTACCCGAAAAGGAATGCCCTGTTTACTAAAAACCTCTTCAAAAGCTCTCGATTGCGCATTAGTCCTGTATAAAATGGCAAAATCTTTAAAAGCTTTACCTTCTTTCTTATTTAACCTTATAATCTCCTGACTTGAAAATACTGCTTCATCGAGGGCGCTAACTGCTTCATAACACCTTATCTTTTCTCCACCTTTTTTATCAGTCCATAGTTCCTTTTCCTTACGATTTCTGTTGTGTTTTATCAGATTCGTAGCTCCCTCTAATATCACTTTAGTAGACCGGTAATTCTGTTCTAATTTAATTATTCTACTGTTAGGAAAATCCTGTTCAAATCTTAAAATATTGCTTAAATCGGCTCCTCTAAATTTATAAATGCTCTGGTCAGGATCGCCTACCACAAATAAATTATTATATTTTCCCGAAAGTAATTTTACTAACTGATATTGAGCAAAATTTATGTCCTGATATTCATCTACTAAGGTATATTTAAATTTGCGCTGATAATTTTCTAAAATTTCAGGCTCTTCTTTAAAGAGTTTCACGGTCAATAAAATCAAATCGCTAAAATCCAGAGCGTTATTTTCAAACAATTCTTCTTGATAATGTTTGTACACTCTGGCTACAATTTTTTTATAATAGTTCAGGGCATTATACTCAAATATCTCTACATCCTTCAAATTATTCTTGGCTTTATCCATTATAGATGAAATAATATTTGGGCTATATTTTTTACTATCTAAATCGAGAGCCTGAAGACATCTTCTTATCATGCTAAGCTGATCACCTTTATCATAAATAACAAAATTTTTATCGTAACCCAGAATATCTATCTCCTGGCGTAAAATTCGTGCACAGATAGAATGAAAGGTACCCATCCATAAGCCTTTCATCATATTTCTATTGGAAATATCCTTACTTATAAATTCAATTCTATCTTTCATCTCTTGGGCAGCTTTGTTAGTAAAGGTAACAGCTAATATATTTCTGGGATTTTTCTTCTTTTGAAAAATTAAATAAGCAATCCTATGAGTCAGAACTTTTGTTTTTCCACTGCCCGCACCGGCAATAACTAATATGGGAGCTTCTTTAACTTTTACTGCTTCTTGCTGTCTCGGATTTAAATTATCTAATATCTTCATATTTTTCTTCTACAACTCCAATTTTCCTAAGTTTTTCCTTTAAGGTTGGCATATGGTTCCCGTTCCAGAAAATTTTTCCGCAATTAGGACATCTTTTAAACCAATAGCCTCTCCCACGGACATCTAAGGGAATTTCTCCCTTAACTTCCTCTTCATGAACTTCTTGCAAGAGATTATTACAATTTGAACATCTACTAAATAGACTTTCTTTATTTACTTTCAATTTCAATTCTTTTATAATCTGTTTTAGTTGTCCATCAAGATCGTCTTTGTTAAGATAAAAAATCCAGGGCAATTTTCTTAAAAGCTTTACCCTGGATAACAAAATTCTATACTCTCTTTTAGTCAGATTAATAACTGATATATAATCCTCATTTTGAAAATACAGGACATCAAAACCTAAAATCCTGAGCAAAATTGCTAACTTTTGTAATCCATAAACTACAAAGCGATTTTCTTTCATAAGCTTATATTGGGAGGTTATACCCTCTTGAATTTTTTGTAGGATTCGGATTTATCCAACTCGGCTTATTTTGGTAATTTTTTTTAGTGGGTTCGGTAAATCTAGCCCCTACATTTGTCATTTCCATGAAAATGGGAATTTATCTTTCCCTTTTTTCCTTTGTCCTCTCATTCGTGTGGGCACGATGCATCGTGCCCACACTCCTGACTTCTGATTTTCTTCACGCAATACTCGATACGCAATACGCGATACGAATTACTATTCACTAAATGGCTAATTTAACTGTCAATGCTTTAGAATCTTTTCTATCCTATCAAGCCCTTCTTTAATATCTTCTAAAGATGCAGCATAAGACAACCTTAGATATCCTTCTGCTTCAAATGCACTACCCGGAATTAAGGCAACCTCCGCTTCCTTTAAAATAAAATTGGAGAGGTCAAATGAATTACTAATCTTCTTACCATTATATTCAATTCTTCTTTCCAATATTTTACTTACATTAGGAAAGGCATAAAAAGCTCCTGCTGGGGTGAGACAGGAAATTCCTTCTATTTCATTTAGTCTTTTTACCATATATTTCCTTCGCTTATCGAATGCTTTTCTCATCTCTTCGATAGCATCTTGTTTCCCGTTTAAAGCTTCCACACTGGCTTTTTGTGCAATAGAATTGGGATTAGAAGTACTGTGCCCTTGAATTTTGGACATTCCTTTGATAATCTCTTCCGAACAGGCAGCATAGCCAATTCTCCAGCCAGTCATAGCATAAGATTTGGAAACTCCATTTATGGTAATAATTTTTTCTTTTATTTCATCACTTAAGGAAGCTATGCTTAGATGTTTTGCATTATCATAAACTAATTTTTCGTATATTTCATCACATATACAATAGATATTATATTTTATGAGAAGCTGTGATATCCTTTTTAATTCTTCTTGTTCATAAACAGCTCCGGTAGGATTATTAGGGCTGTTTAAAATAAGTAATTTGGTTCGTGAAGTTATCTTTTCTTCAACCTGAGCAGCAGATAATTTAAAGTCTTCTTCCTGATAAGTACGGATAAAGATGGGAACTGCTCCCGCAAATTTAATCTGCTCTGTGTAACTAACCCAGCAAGGGGTAGGTAACAATACCTCGTCACCTGGATTACAAATAGTTAAAATTGTATTAAAAAGGCACTGTTTCGCTCCAGTGGATATAATTATCTCTGAAGTTTTGTACTCTATTTTATTATCCTTCTTTAGTTTTTCTAATATAGCTTCTTTAAGCTCAATTATTCCTGAACTCGCAGTGTAGTGGCTAAAACCTTCTCTAATAGCAGAAATAGCCTTTTCTCTAATATTTTCTGGAGTACCAAAGTCAGGTTCACCTGCTGCAAAACTGATTACTTTCTTCCCTTCCCGCTTCATTTTTAATGCTTGGGCAGTAATAGCCAAAGTCTGGGATGGATTTATATTTTTTACTCTTTCCGAAATAGTCATCTTTTTCCTTCCTTTCTGTTAAAAATAAAACTTTTGTGCCAGGCACTTTTATTTCATTTTTAGATATAATCAAGCCAACTTAAGTATTTCTCTTCTTCCCCCTTAGCGATAGCAAAAAACTTTTTCTGAATATTTTCAGTTATTGGACCGCGCTTACCTTCACCGATCTGATAATTATCAATTTCTCTAATAGGGGTTACTTCGACCGCTGTACCGACAAAAAATACCTCATCAGATATATAAAGTTCATCTCGACAGATATACTTCTCTTGAACTTTGTAGCTCATATCCTCTGCAATTTTTATTATAGAATCTCTAGTAATTCCTTCTAATACGGTTGCAGTAGGAGTAGTATAAATTACTCCATCTCTAACCCAGAATAAATTTTCTGCAGAACCTTCAGTTACAAAACCACTTGTATCTAATAAAATTGCTTCATCAGCCCCTGCTTCAATTGCTTCCATCTTAGCAAATATAGAATTGATGTAATTCCCACAAATCTTAGCTTTTTGAGAGGTCGAATTTATATAACTTCGGGCGTAACTCGAAATCTTAGTTTTAATCCCTTTAGCCAATGCTTCTTCGCCTAAATAAGCACCCCATTCCCAAACAGCAATAGTACAATTAACCGGACATTTAAATGGATTTATTCCCAATTGTTCAAATCCACGATAGACTAAAGGCCGAATATAACCACTTTTAAGTTTATTTGCTTTAATAGTATCTTTGACTGCCTGCCTGAATTCTTCTTTAGAATAGGGAATTTCCATTTTAAATATTTTTGCTGAATTAAACAAACGGTCAATATGTTTTTTTAATCTAAAGACTGCTGTTCCATTTTTGGTCTCATAGGCCCTTATTCCTTCAAATATTCCACTTCCATAATGTAGGGCATGAGTACATACATGAACTTTTGCCTCATCCCAATCGACCATCTTCCCATCCATCCAGATCTTATCTGCCTTCATTTTTATTTACCTCCTTCTCAAAACTAAGTTTAGAATAATTTTAGCACATTTTTACAACAATTACATACTATTAATTCGTATTTCGTAAAAAAACAAATAGTTAAAATATTTAAAAATTAAAAAAGTTGTGTGTTTGAATTTATTTTTCTTTCGAGATACTAGATACTAGATACTAGATACGAACAACGAAATTGTATCTCGTATAAAATATAGTAACAAGTAATATGTAATGAGTAATAAGATTAAATTTCTGAAATTATAAAAACAGGTACTTATTGCAGGTTACATATTACTTCACTTGTTAGTTAATTAGTTACCTGGTTAGCTAGTTAAGAAAATAAAAGATAAAAGTCAGTGGTAAGAAGCCAAAAGTCAGAATTTAGAATTACAAATTAATATTTCCTTGTTTATATTTAACTACACTGCCAAAGTTTACTTTAATATTTCAATAGTTTATGCTAATTAAATATTTTATTATAATTCTTCTAACTTTACTTTTTGGATTTTAAAATTATCATTACTGAGAATGATTTTAGCGATTTTTTTTACTTTCTCTGGTAAACCGGTAGTGTAGTAATTTTCTTTACTTTTCCCTTCTTTTTTTGAGATTCCCTTTTGAATTAGAACTTCTTTTAAAGTTAATGAGGTGCTGACAGATGGATCAATTAATATTACTCCTGGACCCATAATATCGGATATTATTTTTTTTAAAAAAGAATAGTGTGTACAACCTAATATCAAAGTGTCAATTTGCGCATCTTTTAAAGGTTTTAAATATTCTCGGGCAACTTTGTAGGTTTTAGGTGCAGTAAATTTACCGGCTTCAACTATAGAGACAAATTCGGGACAAAAATTAGAAAAAACTTTTATTTCGGGGGCAATTCTTTTAATCTCTTTAGGATAAGCTCCATTTTTGGTGGTAAATTCGGTAGCAATAACTCCGATTTTTTTGTTTGAAGTCTTCTTTATGGCATCCTGAACTGCTGATTGGATGACACCGATGATAGGAATAGAAAAATATTCTCTTGCTTTTTTGAGGCTGGCAGCGGTAGCTGTATTACAGGCAATAACACAAATTTTAATCTTTTTCTTTAAAAAGAAGCTAATTATCTGTAAAGTAAATTTAATAAGTTCTGATTGGCTTTTTTCACCATAAGGTTGACGCTGATTATCAGCAAAATATTCAATATTTTCCTGGGGGAGTAGTTTTTTAACTTCTTTCACTACCGATAAACCACCTAACCCCGAATCTAAAAAACCAATCGGTTGCTTTTTCATTTAATACTCCTTTCTTCTATTAAATAAAAGCAATATGTTTAAATATATTTTTTAATTTTTTTTATAAAAAATGAGGAGAGAGTGTAAGTGTGTTGTACCTGTTATTTTTTATTGTTTTTTTCTATTTTTTACTAAAAATTTATTGTTCAGGTAATTCTATTGGCCAAATACTCTGATAAATATTGAGTCTATATTTTTTAAATAAGTCCGATAATCAAAGCATTCTTCTATCTCTGATTTTTTTAAATATTGACTTACTTCCGGGTCTTCCAATAAAAGTTCTTTAAACTCAGCTTGACCTTGCCAGACCCGCATAGAAATTCCCTGCACCATCCGGTAAGCTTCCTCTCGAGAAAGACCTTTTTCGGTAAGATCTAACATTATCTTTTGAGAAAATATCAGACCTTTGGTTTTTTCTAAATTTTCTTTCATTCGCTCGGGATACACATTTAAATTAGAAATAAGGTTAGTAAATTTTTGTAACATATAATCGATTAGAATATTACTATCTGGAATAATAATGCGTTCTGTGGAGGAATGAGAAATGTCTCTCTCGTGCCATAGGTTTACATTTTCCAGGGCAGTCATAGCATTAGCTCTAACTACTCGGGAAAGTCCGCAAATTCTCTCGCAAATTATGGGATTCCTCTTGTGAGGCATAGCCGAAGAACCCTTCTGCCCAGTGGAAAAATTTTCTTCTACTTCATAAATTTCAGTCCTTTGTAAACTTCTGACCTCAGTAGCAAATTTTTCTAAAGAACTGGCAATTACTGCTAATGTACCTAAATAATTGGCATGTCTGTCTCTTTGAATAATTTGATTAGAAATCTTAGCTGGTTTTAGATTTAATTTCGCACAAACATATTCCTCGACATGGAGGTCAATGTGGGCAAAGGTGCCTACTGCTCCCGATATTTTACCATAACTTATTTCTTCCTGCGCCCTCTTCATCCTTTCCAAATTTCTCTGCATTTCGGAAAACCACAAAGCCACTTTAAAGCCAAAGGTAATTGGTTCGGCATGAACACCATGCGTCCTTCCTACCATCAGAGTATATTTGTGCTCTAAAGCCCTTTCTTTTAACGCATTTATCAAATTATCAATATCTTCTATGATTATTTCAGCAGACTGTTTTAACATCAAGGCTAAAGAGGTATCTAATATATCAGAAGAGGTTAATCCTTTATGGAAGTAACGGGAATATTCTCCTAAATTTTCCCCCACAACAGTGGTAAAAGCTAGTACATCGTGTCGAGTTGTTTTTTCTATTTCCTGAATACGGTTTATAGAATATCTGGCATTTTTCCTGATATTTTCAATAGCATCTTGGTCTATCTTTCCTAATTCAAATAAAGCTTCACAGGCTAAAAGTTCTACCTTTAACCAAGTTTCATATTTATTCTTCTCTTCCCAGATATTTTTCATAACCGGGAGGGAATATCTATCAATCATTATTGTCACCTCTTAACTAGTCGTTAGTGAATAGTGAATAGTCGTTAGTATTAAATACGAGATGCAAGATTATTTAATTGACCAATTGACCAATAAAATTAATTAGTTAATTGGTTTTAATGCAAGTTTACAGTTATCATTATACAGCTAAAAATTTAAAACTAAAAGCGAAAAACCATAATTCAAAACTCAAAACTTTTTCTCTCAATATTTAATTTTAAGTTCTGCTTTTACTTCTTTATCTTTTCATTTTTGCTATGTATCATGCGAGATAAGAAAGATGAAAACCAATATATAAAATAATATATTTAAATTTTAAATTTTGAGCTATGGCTTTAAGTTTTGCGCTTTCGTTTTTCGCTACGCTATCTGATAAAATGGAATATTATTCGCTAATTAGTCGTTAAACTTAAACTAGCCAACCAGCTAACCATATAACCAATTAACTTTTGTTTTTTATTTAAATACATTTTCTCTGATGATAGTTTGGCTTCTCTTGGGGCCTACAGATACTATAACTACTTTAGTTTTTACCAATTCTTCTATTCGGTTAATATAATCCTTTAATTGCGGGGGAAGTTCTACGTATTTAGTTATCCGAGAAATATCTCCCTTCCATCCTTCCATCTCTTCATATACCGGGATACAGTTTTTTAAGGTCTCTAAATTAACTGGGAACTCTTTAATTATTTCTTCATTATACTTATAATAAGTGCATATTTTAATCTTATCAAAATTGCTTAGGACATCTATCTTAGTCAAAACCATGCTATCCATCCCATTAATTCTGACTGCATAGTTTACTAATACCGCATCGAACCAACCACATCTTCGAGGCCTCCCGGTAGTTGCTCCAAATTCTCCCCCTTTTTGACGGGTATATTCTCTCATTTCCCCTTGCATTTCCGTGGGGAAAGGACCTCTTCCTACTCGGGTAGTATAGGCTTTGGTTATTCCCATAACTCTGTCTATCTTAGTAGGACCTACGCCTGTTCCAATGCAGGCCCCGCCGGCTATTGGATTAGAGGAAGTTACATAAGGAAAAGTCCCATGGTCAACATCCAAGAGAGTCCCTTGAGCACCTTCAAATAATATTTTTTTATTTTCATTAATTGCTTGATTCAGGTATAGGGAAACATCTGTCACGT
>NMQN01000328.1 GCA_003575245.1 Candidatus Atribacteria bacterium 1244-E10-H5-B2
CGTTTTGATGCCAAAGAACTTTAACGCCAAAGCGTCTTAATGTTTGCTTATATTTTAATAGATAAGAGGGAAGAGCTAAAGAAATAACTTCAAAAATGCTCGAGGTTGTCTTAAAAGAAAAGAGGAGAGAGATAATAAAAGAGTGGATTAAAGAGGGAAAGATTGAAAATATAAATGGCGAGACATAAAAAAATGCTGTCTTATCTTTGAACTCACAAAACAGCAGTATTCGTATGGTGTCTTAGGGTGGGGAGGATAGGTAGTAGAAAGGTATAGGTTAGTAGATAATGGGGATTAAGAATAAATATCATCATATCTTCCGGATAAGCTGGGAGCAATTCCACCGGGATAGCCGGGCTTTAGCTTGGAGATTATTAGCCACTAAGAAGAAGTGGAAGAAAATTATTGCTGTAGCTCGGGGAGGTTTAATTCCAGCGACTATAATTGCCCGGGAATTGGATATTCATTATATTGATACGATCTGCGTCTCTAGCTATATGGGGCAATGCCAGGGGGAACTCTTAATTTCAAAAAAGATTGCTAAACCCAGGACCGGAAGAGAGTGCGGGGATCAATACTTAATCATCGATGATTTGGTGGACACCGGTATAACCGGAAGATCTATCCGGAGGGTAATCCCGGGAGCCTACTTTGCTACTGTCTACGCTAAACCCGATGGTGAGCCGGTAGTGGACACTTTCATAACCGGAGTTAGCCAGGATACTTGGGTACTTTTCCCTTGGGACAGCGAAGTCGTTCCCAATTTTGTGGAACCTATGGTTGACTATACTAATAAGATTAAGGAATAAGATAAATTTACTGGGGCGGGAAGAAAGGAGAGAAGGAGGAAAATAAGTAAAGAGTCAAATTTAAAACTTCAAGGCTGACCAGAATCGCTTTGGAAGAAAAGAAGAGAGAAGTAATAGGAAACTGGATTAAAGAGGAAAAGATTAATAAAAAATTTATTATCCAGGAGGTAGAAAATGATAGAAAATAAAACAGTTAGAGTTGGTATTGTAGTGATCAATGCCTGCAGAGGTCATTAAAAAGGAGAAAAAAATCAAAAAAACAAATTTCTTTAGTTAAAAAGTATTGACTTCTAGAATTTTATGGTATAAAATTTTATAGACTTAAAAAATAGTTATCGGTGCGCTAACAAGCAAGAAGATTAATCTGATTTCTTATCATGGACTACAGATTATGCACCTCAATTTTTAAGTTTATAAATATTTCATGTAGATTTAAATTTATGAGGGTCTTGCTCTGGGGAAAAACCGGCAAGGCCCTTTTTCATTAGAGAGGAGATGGAAAATTTGAAAAAAGAAGAACACCCTATCCGAAAAATAAGGATAGATAACAGAATTTTGCAACTGAAATTGGCGTTAATGCTGGATATTTCTCAAGCTAAGTTGTCACAGTACGAAACCGCGGCCATTCATACACCGGATTATATAATTACAAAAATAGCCAAGATTTTTAAAATTAACAGGGATAAGTTAAAAAAAAGATCTGATAATTTTTACGAATTAAAAAAAGAAAAATTAATGCAGAAATATCGTTGAATTACAGCCGAAAGTATACTCTTTTGATAGTTAAAATAAAAGAGGAAGTGGCAGTAATCCCTTAACGCACTTCCCCTTTTAAGAAAATAAAAAGTTTATATGCCCACAACCACAACATTTTTTTAGTAGGGCAAAAACCTCCTCAAGGTGAGCCTTGTTTTGTTGAGTATATAGGCTGCACCCTTTTACATACTAGGGTATTTTTGGGCAGATGTCAAATATTATTATAGGCAGATGCCAACTATTATTAAAAGAGGGGGTTTTCAATCCTTCTAAACGCGGGGTAAATTTTAATAGCGAAGGGCTCCCGAACTTTGTAAGAATGGTGAGGAAATTAGAGAATGTTTAATAGTCAGTATGAAGGAAATATAAGATTAAACTTGATATCGAAATATTTTTGGTTTAGAATACAAAAAGAAAAAGGAGCACTCTTACACTCTTGGCACTCCTTTTCCTTTAATATATGTCCCCGCGATTTGGGGCTTTTTGAGTTTCAATTATAACAAACTATAAATGATTCTGTCAAATTAAAATATAACGATATAAATAAGGTGATCCGACAATGAATATATTAAAAGGAAAATTAAACAGAAAAGATATGTCCCGATTTGTGGGTGTGGAACCCCGGGAAGTCGATAAATCCCTAACCCGCTTATCTGATCTGGGCTATATCAAATATAGGAAAATTAAGGGTGGAGAGTATCGGTTTACTTTATACCCTGAGCCAATGAATGAAATAAAATTTAATCAATGGCCGGTAAAACGGCCTTAAAAACCCGGTGGGATCGGTGGGGGCTTTATTGCTCTCCTTTCAACCGATCCTTCCGGGTTAATGAAAGGAGAGTGATATATATGAGGAAAATGGAAAGAGAATTAGATAGAGTATCGGTTAAGATGAGTGAATTGCTTAAAAAAGCAGAAAAAGAAAAAGAAGAGAAGATAATAAAATTAGTTGAGAAATCTAAAAATGAGAAAACAAAAGTAACCGAGAAGGACTTAGAAAAAATTCTTATTGAGTATACCAGGAGAAGAAAAAAAATTGGCTTTGAAGGCGAGAAGAAACTTAATGCTGTCCTCGAGAAGTATGATCGGGTGGGGGGTCTGGTTGATACTGCTGATATTGACGCTCCCCTGAAAATGCTTAAAATTATATCTCAATTCAAAGATGATGACTGGAAGGTTACCAAAGTAGGGAAAAAAATAAAGAAGGAAGGAGTTAAACAATAAGCAAATGGAAGAATATATAGACTTGTGCCACTATAAGACACAGGAAAAGGTAACAGTTAAAGCTAAAAAAACAGGAAAGGAAGGGCAGTATTTAGCCCATTGTATTAACCCCGACCACGAGGATAAAAACCCTTCTATGGGGATAAACAAAATCAAAGGTGAATACAATTGCCTCAGCCGTCAAGATGCAAAAGGGGTAACCTGGGACAGGCATTTAAGGGAGAAGGGGAAAGGCTATAAGCCAAAATCAAGTAAGAAATATTTACAAGAAGCAGAGGATAAAGAGATAAAAAGCGATATCTTTATGGCTATTGACACCGATACAGAGAACTGGGAAGGGTATCCGGAAGACATAAAA
>NMQN01000259.1 GCA_003575245.1 Candidatus Atribacteria bacterium 1244-E10-H5-B2
ATTTTCACCTGATGCGTAATCAATAGCTAAAAAAGAAATTAGTATCAGGCACAATAACAATTTAATAATTACAGATTTTCTCATAACTTATACCTCCTTTATAATACAAATTTTATAAAGTTATATTTAATTTTCCCCCGGATTATCTTTTTTTATTCAGAGAAATTTTAGAAGCTACGTTTTTTTTAATAAATAACAAATTATACCCGGGCTAGATGAATAGGTTTGCCGGTTATCCCTTCTACCGCTTCGGCGATGGTATTCTGCCAGGGTGGGATGAGCATGGATAGTATTTACAATCTCAAAAGCAGTGACTTCCATAGACAGGTCCAGGGTTACTTCGGCAATCAGGTCACTGGCATGAACCCCTAAGATGTGCACACCCAAAAGTTCGAGAGTATCAACATCAGCAATTATCTTTACCATTCCTTCAATCTCTCCCATACCCAGGGCCTTACCATTGGCTATAAAGGGGAATTTAGAGACTTTAATATTATTATTTTCTTTTCTGGCTTCCTCTTCAGTTGGGCCTACACTGGCTACCTCGGGCATAGAAAATACACAAAGGGGAATTATTTTATAATCATAATCTCATAAAATTTAAACTATTTTTTCAATTCTTGCAGCACAAACTTTATATTCAGGTATTTTTGCAATAGGATCTAAGGCAGCATTGGTAAGGATATTAGCAGCCGCTTCTTCAAAATGAAAAGGAATAAAAATTAATCCTTTGCTTACTTTGTGTGTAATTTTAGCTTTAATTTCTATTTCTCCCCTTCGGGTTGTTACTTTTATCATTTCATTATTGTCTATCTGTAGTTTTTCTGCATCTTCCTTGGATATTTCTACATATCCTTCCGGTACCCGTTCATTTAAGGTCTTTGATCTTCTACTCATAGTCCCAGTATGAAAATGCCATAAGATCCTCCCGGTAGAAAGGATAAAAGGATATTCTTTGCCGGGAAGCTCTGCTGGCTCTTTAAAAGAAATTGGATGGAAATATCCTTTACCCCGGGAAAATTTGCCATCTCGATGAAGATAAATCGTACCAGGATGAGAAATATCGGGACAAGGCCATTGTAATCCTGCTTCATTCTTTTGCAAACGCTCCCAAGTAATCCCTCCGTAAATAGGTGTGATACGATTAATCTCATTTAATATTTCACTAGTATGTTGATAGTTTAATCCAGAATAGCCCATCTCCCGAGCTAAAAGAGCAATAATTTGCCAATCTGGTTTACTATTGCCTACCGGTTCAATGGCTTTCCGCACCATCTGTACTCTTCTTTCTGTGCTGGTAAAAGTGCCTTCCTTTTCCGCAAAGGAAGCTGCCGGTAAAACCACTTCAGCTAATTCGGCGGTGGGAGTCATAAAAATATCCTGGACAATCAAAAATGTTTTTTGTAGAGCTGCTCGAACATGGTTACTATCTGGATCGCTCATTAAGGGATTTTCTCCCATTACATAAAGTGCTTTTAAATCTCCTTGATAAGCAGCATTGGTCATCTCCACTACAGTTAATCCGATTTGATCATCCATTCCCTCTGCTTCAATCTTCCATTCTCGGGCCATCTTTTTTCGAATTTCCTTATCCGTAACCGATTGGTAACCTGAAAAAACATTAGCTAAAGCACCCATGTCACAAGCACCCTGAACATTATTTTGACCACGCAAAGGATTAACCCCAGTTGCCCATTTGCCCACATTACCGCAGAGCATCTGCAAATTTGCCGTACTCTTTACATTATCAACTCCGGTAATATGTTGGGTAATTCCCATTGAATAAATTAAATAGACTGAATCAGCTTGACCAATAATTCGAGCTGCTTGGATAATTGTTTTTCGAGGAACACCAGTAATCTTAGATGCCTTTTCGAGGGTCATTTTTTGAACTTCTTCATTGAAAGCATTAAAATTTTTACAATATTGTTGTATAAATTTCTCGTCATAAAGTTTTTCCTGAATAATTACATTCATAATTCCATTCAATAATGCTACATCGGTACCAGGACGATGTTTTATAGCAATTCCCTGGTTATCTTCGGCTAATTCAGATAAAGGGATGGTACGTGGATCAGCAACAATTAGTTTTGCCCCTTTTCTCAATGCCTCTAATATCCTGGCTCCAATTAAAGGATGCTGCTCATTTGTATTTGATCCAACAACGAAAATAACTTGGGCATCAGAAATTTCATCAATAGAGTTTGTCATGGCACCCGATCCAAAAGCTGCTCCTAAGCCAACTACTGTAGATGAGTGGCATAAACGAGCACAATGGTCAATATTATTAGTTTTTAAAACAGCTCGAGAAAATTTTTGCATTACATAATTTTCTTCATTTGTACATTTTGCCGAACTTAAACATCCAATGACTCTTTTATTTCCGATATTTTCACTAATAATATGCTTAAAACGCATAGCTATATAATTTATCGCTTTTTCCCAACTTACTTTTTCCCAATCACCATTCTCCTTTTTTATCAAAGGGTCAGTTAAGCGATCAGGATGATGAATAAATTCATGTACATTCCACCCTTTAATACATAATTTGCCTTTTCCTGGATTAAATTCAGGAGGCATAACGGGTTTTGTATCCACTACTTTTCCATCTTTAGTTTTTAACCATAATTGGCAGCCGGTTCCACAATATACACAAGTTGTTTTTATCTTTTCCATGACATCCTCCTACCTTTTTATTTTAATTGGTATTTTTACTCGATGAAGATTATAGCCAATGTCTTCAAAAGAACGACCCATAGCCAAAGCTAATAGCTCAACCGCATACAATACTGGAATCGGTTTTTCTTTCAACTGAGGATAGTCTCTGGAAGCAATTAATTGGCCAGAATCAAATTGATTGAAGCAAGCTGGACAGGCAGTACTAATCAACTGAGCTCCAGAGAGTTGCACATCAATCAATTTGGTTTTAACACAGCGATTAGAAGCTTCTTTATCTCCGGCTAAAGCTAAAGATACCCCACAACAATCCACTTTAGTCAGATAATCTACAGGAGTAGCCCCTAAGGCTTCAATATATTGGTCATAAAATTCTGGATCTACCGGGTTATCAAACTGTAAAATTTCATTAGGCATTAGAAGATGGCATCCGGGATGACCGGCAACCTTAAGACCAG
>NMQN01000636.1 GCA_003575245.1 Candidatus Atribacteria bacterium 1244-E10-H5-B2
TCTTCTCTCTGATCGTCAGTTACCAGGTGAGTATATATTTGTGTACTTGCCAAACTTGCGTGGCCTAAAAAGGATTGTATTTTCCTTATGTCCATCCCACTATTTAGGTAATGAGTGGCTATGCTATGCCTTAGCATATGTGGAGTAACCTTCTTAGTGATCCCGGCTTCTTTTCCGTAGCGTTCTGTATTTCTTTGTACGTTCATTTTAGTTATTCTTGAGCCGGCCCTGCTTAGAAACACCGCCTTGCCTTTGTTACCTCTCCAGGAGCTACGAACCTTCAAATAGCTTTCTAATATCCTGATGGCCTCATTGGTTAGGGAAGCTTCACGTTCCCGGTTGCCCTTGCCTAATACCTTCACAATTCCCCTCTTAAAATCGATATTATTTAAGTCCAGGTTAATCAATTCTTTTAGTCTGATCCCGCTGGAATAGAATAAGTGAAGGATTGCATAATCTCGTTTAGCCATAAATAGCTTATTTCTGCTTCGTTTTAGCCATTGCGATTTGCTTTGTTTCTTCTCTTTTAGCTCTTCTTTGTATCTCCTGCCTTCGAGATAAGGTTGATTAAGCAATAATTCAATCTCTTCGATACTCAGATACTTAGGAATTCTCTTAATTGCCTTCATTTTAAACACCTCTTTATAAACTTTATGCTTACATTATATAGGTTGCATTAAATAAAGTCAAGTGTTTTGTTACATAATGTTAAGAGTATAACAATATAACAAAGTATACAATTTAAAAAGCCTTTGTTTATAAGAGTTTCAGGCTATAACTTTTTTAATAAAATATTAGTGTTTTGTTATTATTCTTTTAATTAGCATGAATTTGATGTTCGAAAGTAATACCCGGTAGACGACACCGAGCGCTCCAAACTCAAAGAGAGGCTTTTTTTACCTTTATTTCAATTTTTTAATTTTGCATTTTGTTGTTATTTTGCTTTTCATGCTCTTCATAATATTTCTCCCGCGAAATTACCACCACTCTGCCACCACATTTTTGACAAATTCCTTTGCCTGCCCATCCTGCATACAACGCTCCGCATTTTTCGCACTGATATTTTGGCATTTTTTAGGACCCTCCTTTCTTTTTAATTTTTTCTCATTGCTCTCCTTCTTCAAAACCTATTAAGCATATTAAGCATATTAGGGATCTCTCTGGATATAGGTAATAAACCTAATAGTTTTTCATGTATTTTAAAGAATCCTTATTTTATAGGACTCTCATGAAACCCTTATATCATATATGTATAAAATTAAAAATTTATCTTGTTTTAGAATGACGCCTAATATCCCTAATAGTAAATTTTTAATGCTTAATATGCTTAATATGCTTAATAGGTTTTAACCGGGTATACTTAATTGAACTTCCTCTTTGGTTTTCTCCAGGTGTTCATCTATTGGGATAATTTCAGTTTCTATACTGAATCTTTCTGCTAATCTTGTTAAAGTTTCCCTATCAATTATCCAACCAGTTTTATTATTTTGTTTCCATTTAACTATAACTTTTTTCTTAAAATTAAAAGGTTTTATCTTCCGGCTCATCGACCATGGACTAATCTGGAAATTAAGATTTTCAATATCCTGGTTGTATTTCTTGGCTATATCCTGAGTAGCAATTATATCTTCCCCTTCATTATAAAAGTCTATTAAGATGCTAATTATAGTGGCATTATCTGAAGTCGCTTCTTCAACAGCCCGGGTGGTTTCTTCTTCTTTAATGAACCCCTCAAACTCTTCTATCCTACTTTTGTCGACTAATAATAGAACTTTATATAAAGGAGTTAATATCTCCCCTAACCTCCAAAGGGCTATATTTTTATGTTTAGGGAATTCTTTGTTATAAAATTTTGCCCTAAATAGAGTTAATAAGTTTATTAGTCTCTGTTCTTCAGCTAAATCAAAATCACCTGTTACCGCGGGGAAGACATTCTTCTCCATCTGAATTTTGATACATCTATCTTCGATTGCGTCAGGTATATTAGATGTAGTGCATATAATTGTAGAACCAAATACATTATGAAATTCAACTTCGTTTTCCCCTTTTTTATCCCTATTTATTCTGGGGACTACACAACCTCTTTGGTATCTACTCATTATTATTCTGCCTACATCTCTGTCCATATCACTTCCCCAAAACTTTGCTTCATCTATAACTAAAGCATTTTCAAAATAATTTGCAGTCCTAAATAATACTGGGGCAGTAGGCATTGCTGTAAAAAAGCATTTGTAAGCCAATTTTAAAGCAATTTTACCTGCCCTACTTTTCCCAGTCCCTTTCAGTCCTACAAAGTATAGATAAGGAGTAACATCAAGTTTCTCCATCAAATAGGTATGCATTATCCAAAGTCCAAAGATTAGATAATATATCTCATCTGGCAATTCTAAATAACTTTTAATATATTTTTCTATATCTTTTAGTAAGTCAGCCCATATTATATCTTTATCTATTTTTAGGACATCCATAGAAGCATAACCAATGGGCAAATCTTGTCTTGGCTTATAAGTTACCCCTGCTTCACTAGTCCAAGTTTCCGCTACCATTAATTTGTCATCTTCATTTTTTAGCAGATATTTTTTGGTTCCATCATCGTCTACCAAGTGAATTAAACCAGGCAAAAATGTTTTTAATATAGGTTCTTTTGTCTTCTTTTTCTTTTCAAAAGCTCTTGCCTTTTTAATCGTTATGGCTAGATATGATGGGGTTATCTTCTTTTTCGTGCCAGTTTTAGAACTTCTTATGATCGCTGCAATTTCTGAATCAGTAAATTTATTTTTTATTAAAATGTTGGCCAAGGCCATATCATATCCGCTACCACTTGGATCGCTTAGGTCCTGCCTATTCCTCTTTAGATAAGTATTCTGTAATTTTTTATTTTTCTTTAATAATTCTTCAAATCTTGGGGGGATTGGCACATCCTTAATATCTACATCTACCCCTCCTAGATCTTCGATTTTCACCATAAATTTCTTAAACTCCGGGCCATATTTTAGTTTTGGATCGAATTTTATTATTTTAACTGGCAATCCTTCTTTTGGGCATTCTGGTTTAAGATTCCTCGTCCCCGGGACTCTTAAAAGATGGCTTACATCTTGCCCAGCAACATCCCCACCTATTGCGATGGC
>NMQN01000849.1 GCA_003575245.1 Candidatus Atribacteria bacterium 1244-E10-H5-B2
GAAATTTCCCCAGACATTATATTTTTTGGGCATTAAAAGAGGAATGGTTCGAAAATTCATTAATCCGTAACCATAATCAATGCCTATGGAAAATTTCGCCCAATCTTTCATTTTCTCAAAAGTATCTTCTCCAATAATCTCATGTTTCACTAATGCTTTCATGAATTTCAGTAAATCTTCGGATGTAGTCACAATTCCACCACCAGCATAATCAATACTGAGGCTGCGGTATTGGGTTACATCGGTATTGCCGGAATATAAATCTGCCACGGGGTACTCATTTTTTACTATTGATTCAGAATAATGAGCCAAATATGAGTGATTCATCTGAAGAGGCTGAAAAATGTAATGCCGAAGTGCTTCATGAAACGGTGTTGAGGATATTTGCTCAATAATTAATCCTAAAATATGATAACCGGTATCTGAATAATGAAACCCCTTTCCGGGTGGGAAATGTGATTTCAAATGCTCTTTAGACCATTGGATCGTTTCCTGGGGTGTCCAGAAACGGGATGGTTCATCAAAAATTATATCAATCATCGATTTACCCTGTTTTGGTTTATCATCGAAATAGTCATGCAAACCTGAGGTATGATTCAATAAATGTTTTACTTTTATATTGCTGGTATAATCCTTCCCCTGGTAAATATGTAAGTTGTGCAATAGATTATTTTCTAAAAACTGGGTGATTGTATCTTCGTAAGATATCATTCCCTTTTCAACCAAAATGCCCATAAGAACAGAGGTAAACAATTTACCAATACTGGCAATAAAATAAGGTTGCTGTGCATTGGCAGGCCTACTGCCGGTTGAGCCTTCTGCTATATTCAGTTGAATGCCAAGCTTTTCCGAATGGATTAACAAATATGCATTGTGTATTTTTCGGTCTTTCTGTACTATTTTAGTAAAATGTTCCGAAATTAATGATTGAACTTTTTCTTTCTTCATTTACTTACCACTCCTCTTGTAAAGTCTCTTTAGCTATTACTAAATAATATGCTTTTGGTTTTCCTTATCTGGGTCTGACCAGCCCTCCCAGAGCTCCACCGACTAATCCTAATAAACCGAAATAAAGGGTAGATATAAAAATTCCTCCTCCCAATATTGTTCCAACCGTTCCACCTAATACCCCTCCAAATAATCCACCAGAAAAAGTGCCTACCAAACCACCTAAACCAGGGAGGATAAGTAATGCCAATATTCCTCCGAAACTCCCGCTTAAAAAACCAGCTAATGCCCCCTTTCCTGCTCCTCTAACAATCAATCCGGCGATAAAACCAGCAAGAGGTGGACCGAATAAAGGAATAAAACCCAGAAAAGACATAGCTATAATTCCCACTAATACTCCCCAAAACATATTGACCTCCTTTTTTATTTCTCCTCTCGAAGAAAGCTTTCTATTTTCTATTTTTAATACTAATACGACAAAGGTTTTAAAAATCCTTCTTTTTAAAAGAAAAAGTTTCTGGTTTTTGGAGGGAGGGGGAAAGATAGATTGCCACGGGGAGCACTCAATTGATATTGAGTGCTCCCCTCGCAATGACAGAGGGATTAAAACTAATAATATTTACTTACAAATGGGGGAAATGTGTAAAGCCTGTGGGAAAATACTTTCTTGAAAGTCTTGTATAACAAGGATTTATAAAAGAAAATAAGACAAAGTACCATCCCCTGTCATAAATGAATATCGTTTTCAAGCAATAAATTACCCCACTAAAAGCGGGGTAATTTATTATATTTAAATAACTAAATCTACTTTTGTGCTAATTTAATTTTCTTTGCTACAACTTCAGCACATTTAATAAAAGGATAAGCAGTCGGTGGAGCAGTAAGCAACGGATGAGTACCTATTTGTGCAGTCAAAATGGAGCTTACAGTCATTTTATTTTGGATTGCTAACCCAATTATATTAATTAGCTCTCCTGTACTTTTACTACTAATAACTTTACCACCGAGAATTATGCCCGAATCTCGGGCAACAATTAATTTTACCATTTGTTTATGAGTATGTGCAAGAGTTCCTGGATGCTTATCGATTCCATCAAAAGTCCCGATAACCACATCGCACCCTTCTTTTTTAGCCATTGATTCAGTTAATCCTGCTGCACCAAAGGCTGTTTCCCCTATTGCTGTGGAGAAAATAGCAATAGTTCCCTCAAAGGTTTTTACAGAACGGAGTTTATATAAATTCATACCAGCTATTCTTGCTTCTGCACAGGCAGTAGATGCCAACATAACTGCACTTGGTTTTCCTGTAACGAAATCCTTTTTTTCTGCACAATCTCCTACTGCAAATATATCCGAATTTTCCGTTCTCATATACCCATCTACTTTAATATATTTTCCTTCACTTACCTTAAACCCTGACTTCTGAGCTAATCCTGTATTAGGACGATAACCCATTGTTAAAATAACTACCTCTGCTTCAATTTTTTCTCCATTTTCTAATAATACTTCTGTAACTTTTTTATTGCCTATTATCTCCTTGACGCCTTCGCCACTTTTTATTTTTACTCCTCTTGTTTTAAGAGCCTCTTCGGCCTGAACAGCTATTTTTTCATCGAAAATTAAACCTAATATATGAGGTAATATTTCTACAAGTGTTACTTCCTTCCCTAATTTATTAAGTTCATCTGACATCTCAACTCCGATGAATCCTGCACCGATAACCACTATCTTTTTGCAATCTTTGATTTTTTGGAAAACTTTATCAAGGTGTATTTTGTCTTTGCTTATAGTAAAAACATTTTCCAAATTTGTTCCTTTAAGCCAATTAGGTATGATAGGAATTGAACCTGTTGCAAGTATAAGTTTTTCAAAACTAATCTCTGTCCCTTTGGCAGTACTACAAACCTTTTTATTTTGGTCTATAGATATTACCTCATCGACTTCAATTTTTATACCCTTATTAGTTAAAACAGCATCTGGTACAATATTTTTATCTGAGCTTCCTAATGAACCAAAAATATAAGGAATCCCACAAGGAACCATAACTTTTTCTTCTTTTCTTATAACCAAAAACTCTTTTTTCGGATAATTAGATTTTCCAGTTAATGCTGTAACAATGCCTGCTGCACTTCCTCCGATTATTAATACATCTGTTTTTTCCATACAATTGTTACCTCCTTAAATTTTGTTACTAACTGGAAATAGTAGCATAATTTTATGCAATGGTCAATCAATTTAAATCAATTTAAATCTTGTTGTCTGTGTCAACTCTTTTTATTAATATTAATTATTGAGTTAATATTTAATCATAAATCTTGAGAGTTGGTATATTTTTTTAATAATATTTATTAATGATTTCTACTTTTTATATTTAAATGAAATATCTAATTTTGTCCTAAAAGTTAGGCTGCCATCTTTCTCTACTTTAATATCAAGCTTATTTACTTCGGCTATCCTAATTTCCTCAATCGATTTAGAAGCAGTCTCTAATGCAACTTTTGCTGCGTCCTCCCATGACTTTTCACTGGTACCTACAATTTCGACAATTTTGTATACACTTCCCATTTTGCACCTCCTACTAAATATTAATTTTTATTCACTTTATCGAATATTTAAACAACGATTAATCTTGCTTATCTGTATCAATATAAAAATACATTAGATAAAGAAAGACAAAAAATCCGTAAAGTTTTCTACTTCGTTTATTCAAATTTAAATTCTTTCTCTTTAAATAATTTCAGGCAAGCATCTACTACTTCCGGGTCATAGAGGGTACCTTTGTTTTGGGAGATTTCTTCCAAGGCTTTATCTGTGCCTAATGCCGGCCGATAAGGACGGTGAGAGGACATCGCTTCTACTACATCAGTTACTCCTATAATGCGGGCTTCAAGTAGAATCTTATCAGCCCTTAACCCGTTAGGATAACCTGAACCATTTAATCTTTCATGATGCTGAAGAACAATTTGAGCTATAGGATAGGAAAAATCTATGGATTTTAGAATATCATGTCCTATTTGAGAATGCCCTTTTATTAAACTGAATTCTATATCAGTTAACTTGGTGGGTTTACTCAAGATTTCAGCAGGTAAAGCGATCTTTCCTATATCATGGATTAAAGAGGCTATTCTTATTCCCTCAATCTTATCTTTAGGAAGTTTCATCTCTTGGGCAATACGGATGGCTAATTGGCAGACCCTATGCTGGTGGCCGGAGGTGTAGGGGTCTTTGGCCTCTATTATCCTGGACATGGTGTCAATAGTTGCATCCATGGTTTTTTTGAGTCTTTCTTCTGCCTGCCTGCGCTCGGTGATGTCGCGAACAAATTCAACTACACCTGTAATTTTACCCGAATTAGAGTCTTTTATCGGAAAACTATAAAGTTCAATCCACTCTACAGGAGAGCCCGGAAGTCCCGGTACAACATTCCATTCTGTTTTGCCGGATTCCAAACAACGAAGGGACGGGCAGGGGTCACACGGCTTATCCGCATTATGATAGACTTCATAGCACTTTTTCCCTTCCAAAGGAAGGTTTTCTTTATACCATTTATTCATTATTCCATTGACATGGCTGACAGTCAGATCAGGATTAAGTACGCTGACACCATCCTGAACACTTTCAAATATACTATTTAGAAATTGTTCATTTTTTTTCAAATCTTCTTCTGCCTGCTTGCGCTCGGTGATATCATCATAAACTGCAACAATCTCACCAGAGGACAGTTTATAGACGTGGTTCTCTCTCCAACCAGTAATCCTTTGGTCTTGGTAAAAGGAGATAGGATAGTGTTGGGGCTTCCCGGTTTTGTATACTTCTTGAAAGGCTTTGAAAAGGCCAAAATCTTTTACTCCGGGGAATACCTTAAGGACACTTTTTCCAAGGATATCCTCTTTTTTTACTTTTTCAATCTTCTCTGCAGCTCGGTTAAAGTCTTTAATCATAAAATCTCTACCATTGTCTTTAGCTTCATATATTGTTACCCCACTACTCATATGTTTAAACAGTTCTCTGAATCTGTTTTCTCTCTCCTGTATAGCTTGTTCTGCTTGTTTGCGTTCAGTTATTTCTTTTCGAACCTCTTCAAATAATCGAGCATTCTCCAAAGCCATAACAGCTGCATTGGCTAAAGGTTGTAATTTTTTAATATCATCTTTAACAAATTTACCGGGAGTATCACTATCTAAATTCAATAATCCTATAACTTTGTTACCTAAACAGACGGGCATAGACAAACGTGATCTTATCCAGCCGGTTTCCTTAAAAATAATCCAGTGAGGATCCTGATGGGTATCGGGAATTAATAAAGGTTTTGTTGATTTAATCACTTTTTTATCCAGAGAAAGTTTAGCTACTGGAGAGGTAAAACTATTTACAAATTTTTCACTGCCATATTTATCATATCCCACTGAGTGAGCATTAAATAATCTTCCTTTTTTGATAAGGACAATATTACAGGCAGAATAAGGGACAAGACGTTTTACCTGTCTAAGTACTTCCTCTAATACATCCGAGAGGCTGAGTTTTGAGGTAAGAATAAGAGCAACTTTGGCTAATGTCACTGCCTTTAAATGTTGCTCCCGTTCCTTTTTCAGTAAAGATTTTCGTTTTTTTTCAGCACTCTTACGTTGGGTGATATCACGGATATAAGCTATAAGTCTGGGTTTTTCCCCAATATTGATTAACTTAGTTGCAATTTCCGTAGGGAAAATAGCACCGTCTTTCTTTTTACTTATACGTGATACGAATTTACCATGAGTTGTTTCTTTTTCGGTAATAATTTTAGGTAGCGTCTTAATAAAATCTTTAGGAACTAAGTCGCTAATAGTTAAACTGACTATTTCTTCTTTGGTGTAGCCGAACATTTTTGCTCCAGCAGCATTACATTCAAGTATGCGGCCTTCTACTGTCTCTAAAAAAACAGCATCGGTAGCCATTTCTACCTGAATTCTATATTTTTCTTCCGATTCTGCTAATTCGGCAGTGAGTTGTTCTTTGGTCTTTTTCGTATCTTTCATTTTTTTTAGCTCTCCAAAAATAAAGAAATTGTACAAAGCATTATCTATTAAGTAGCGGCGGTAAATTTTGTTACATATATATTATACGATAAAGATTTCAAAAAGACCTCTTTTTTTAAAAAATAGTTTTACAAGATGTGAGTTGCAAGATTATTCAATTGACCAATTCACCGATTAAAAATGCGAGGTGCGAGATAAATTAGTCGATAGCATTAAAAACAAAACAAGAAATACGAAATAAAGAAAGATAATGAAAGATTAAATAAAGGGGAAGAGGAAAGATGGATTCCCGCTTATTTTATCTTATCTTTATGTACTCCTCCCATCATCAAACCCAATTTCTCAACACTAACTTCATTTCGTTTTACCACTCCCATAATCTTACCCTCGTAGATAACTGCAATGCGGTCAGCGAGTGATAAAATTTCATCTAAATCATCAGAAATGAGCAGGGTCGCTGTTTTTAGTTTTGTCCTCTGTTCAATCAATTGACGATGAACATATTCTGTGGCACTGACGTCTAAACCGCGCGTAGGTTGGGCAGCTACCAGAACGCTGGGTTTTCGGGAGAGTTCTCGTGCCAGGATTAATTTCTGAATATTTCCGCCGGATAAGCTTTTTAAAGAAGTATAACGGGAAGGAGTCCTGATATCAAAATCACTTATTAGCTGTTCACTCTCCCGAGCAATGTTTTTGAAATTCATAAATATTCCCTCAGTATAAGGCGGGTGTATGTGGTCTTTAAGAATCAGATTTTCCTCTACGGTAAATTTTTGTATTGCACCATCCCGCATTCGTTCTTCGGGAATATAAGAGAGACCATATTCGAGAAGTTGAAAAGGAGGCCAATTGGTAACCTCAGTCTCTTTTATAAACACTTTGCCTTTTGTAGATTTCCGCAAACCGGCGATGACTTCTGCAAGTTCACGCTGACCATTTCCCGAAACTCCGGCAATTCCCAAAATTTCACCTGAGCGCACTTCCAGGTCAATCCCCCGCAGGGCAGGAATGTTCTCATCTCCCTGAGCCCAAATTCCCTCCAAAGCAAGAGATACTTTGCCGAGCTTTACCGAAGGATGTTCCACTTGAAAAAGAACTTCTCTTCCCACCATAAGACGCGCCAATTTTTCTTTGGTCGCTTCAGTAATGGGAAGAGACTTTACCACTTTGCCGTCGCGAAGTATAGTCACACGGTCACTCAGTGATAGAACTTCATGAAGTTTATGGCTGATAAAAATAATGGAGTATCCTCTGTTTATCATACTCCGCAAGACATGAAAGAGTTCTTCCACCTCTTGCGGAGTAAGAACTGCAGTCGGTTCATCCAGGATAAGGAGAGAAGCTCCGCGATATAGAATTTTTATTATTTCTACTCGCTGCTGCTCTCCTACAGAGAGTTGCCATACCTTTGCCTTTGGATCAACATAAAGCCCATGAACTTTGGAAAGCTCCTTAATACGTTCTGAGACAACATCAAGGTCAAGAAGAAATTTTCGCGAGGAATGAAGTCCTAAAGCTACATTTTCTGCTACAGTAAGGGTGGGTACAAGCATAAAATGCTGGTGCACCATCCCAATCCCCAGTCGAATTGCATCCAACGGAGAACGAATGTTAACCAGTTTTCCGTTAACATAAATTTCGCCTTTATCCTGGTGATATATGCCATAAAGGATTTTCATCAGGGTGCTTTTCCCGGCTCCGTTTTCGCCAAGGAGGGTATGAACTTCCCCGGCACGAACATTAAAATCAATTCGGTCATTCGCCAGTACACCCGGAAACTGTTTAACTATTCCCCGCATCTCTACTTTTTCGACTTTGGTTAAATTTGTTATTTTTGATGTATCTTTTCTCATATTAAAATGTAAATCAGAGCTCCCCATGGGCACTCTTAATTTTTCTTTACTTCTTTACTTTGGCCTCAATGTTTCCTTAAACTATATCCTAATAGTTTTGCCTACAAACGCTTGGTCATTTTCGATAATTTTAAGGCTGTCTTTAGCCAGGTTAAGAGTAAAAATTTTTCCTCCTTTTTCTCCCTTCTGAATCATTTCAATCATCGGTCTGAGTGCAACTGCCCAGAAAATATCAACACGAGAGACCACATTCTGCGGGGCAAGAGAAGTTGAACGCCCCGGACAAGTACTTATAACTTGATATCGATTTTTCCTTCGATAATGTCCTGGATCGTCTTTCCTACAAGTGCCTCCTGGTTCACAACGATCTTGAGACCTCCGTTAGCCAGGGTGAGTGCATAGGTAGTTCCACCCATTGTCCCCTCTTTAATCAATTGAATCATCGGCTTGAGAACCACGGTCCAGTCGTAGACCTGGTTGGCAACGACGACCTCGGGAGCAAGTGATGTTTGATCGGCCTGTGTCCCGAACCAGAGAACTCCGCGTTGACGTGCTACCCCGATGGCTCCAACTACCATTTGGGCTGTCCCGGTGAGGATGTCGGCTCCAACGTTGATGTGCGTCTGTGCAGCCTCGGAAGCGAGGGCAACGTCGCTGAAAGAACCAGTCCAGTTGACGTTCACTTGAGCATCCGGCTTGGTTGCCAGCACCCCAGCCTTGAATCCATCGACGTACAGCTTAGCGTCACCAGTCTCAATTGGGCCGATTACTCCATAAACATTACTCTCGGAAAGCTTCGCCGCCAGAACACCGCAGACATACCCTCCTTCCTCAGAGCGCGCCTCGTAAGCGAAGATATTCGTAATCCCCTGATCGGAGAAAGTGTTTACCGACGTTCCCCAGGTAAAGCTCGTATTGGGAAAATCGGGGGCAATATCCACCAAGGAACTTCCATACTGGGAACCATGGGCAATTACCAGATCATATCCCTCGCTGGCATAGTCTCGAATAGCAGCAGCAGCGTCCGCTACTACAAACATGCTCTCTGAATAGACAAACTCGAAATTCTCCTT
>NMQN01000093.1 GCA_003575245.1 Candidatus Atribacteria bacterium 1244-E10-H5-B2
ACATTTTTAGGTATGGTAATATTAATATTAGATATTCCTGTATCTATAATTATTTTAGAATTATATTGAGGTGAAACCAAGTTAATATTACTTGCTCCACTTTCAATATATAGTTTTTCTACTTTAAAATCTGATAAATTACAATCAATATCAATAGCGCCTGTTTTAACAGATAGATCATATATTATTTTATTATTTAATTTTAACTGCCATTCATTTTTAATATTACTAGAAATCACCTTTTTTGTTACCGGTGAATGATAGATAAGTATGTCGGCCTCTTTTTCGGTACGGGAAAATTCTTCAAAAGGTTCAAATTCTTTATATCGATATTGAGAGACGCATTCATAAAGTAGAGGGGTGGATTCGCCCAGGGTAAGTTTCCCTACATCAAGATTTAATCCAATTGAAGCTTTTTCGATCTCGAGATACTCCTTCGTTTCTAAAGGTGTTTCTGTTTCAGGGGATATTTCGGTCTCCGGAGCCGTTTCGATTTCTGGGATTACTTCAGTTTCTAAAGCCACTTCAGTTTCAGGAACTTTTTCAACTTCAATAACTATTTCGCGGCTTAGAGTTTTTACTTCCCTTACTATTTCTTCTTCAAAACTAATTCCCATATAACTTGCTCCCACTCCTAAAATAATTCCCAGAAAAATGATTAGTGGTCCCATAAAGGAAAGGCTCTTTCCTCTGAAGATTAAAGATAAACCTAAACTTACTATAAGTAGGGGCCAGAGTTTTAATAAATTTGACCATACAGACCAATCTAATATTTCCAAAGTATTTGCCAGGAGGATTGTTCCTATAAGTAAAAAAATTAATCCTTTAATTGTTTTATTTGCTTTCATTTCTTTCACCTCAATTTATTTTAATAGTTGTTAGCATTAGTTAGCTAGTTAGTTGGTTATTTGGTTACCTGGTTAGTACAGGATTTAGTATTAAACTAGTTAGCCAACTAACCAAGTAGCCAGCTAACTAAATACGATATACGATATACGAATTTATTCCTTTTTAGTAAGATTAGACCAGGCATTAGCAATTAAAAGGTCAATTAATCTTTGTTGATCAGATAAATATTCGGGATTTAGACCTAAGGCAATTTCTCCTTCTCTTACAGCATTTTCGTAATCTTGACTACGATAATAAGATAGGCCTAATTTATAATGTGCCTCTGAGAGGATATAATTTGAATCTGCTAACTGAAGAGCCAACTCATAATTTTGATAAGCCTTTTGGAGTTCTCCCGCATTATAATGCATATTGCCTATTTCAATAAAGGCCTGGGCGAAATTATCAAAAGTAAAATCTTTGATGTATAGTGGGTAGAATTTTTGGGATAATACTTTTTCCATTATGGCTTGTTCGTATTCTTCACCTTTTAGATTAATAAGTCCTAATCGATAATGTGCTATAGCTATTGACCTTTTATCTTCAGTAAATTGAGTAGCTTTATTATAGGCAGATATCGCTTGTTCAATGTTTCCCACGCTGCTATAGTAATCACCCAAATTTAAACAACAAGCAGCACTTTCCCGGTAAGCTAAAAAATTGTCCAGGATATAAGGGCTGGGTTTAAGTTTACCCAATTTTATATATGTTTCCGTAGCTTCGATTAGTTGATTATTATCCTGGTAGAGTTGGGCTAATTCGGAAATAAGCTTGTCATTTTGAGGAATGAGTTCAGCAACTTTTTCGTATTCTATTATTGCCAGATCATACTCGAGCGTATCTTTATATATCATTCCCTTTACAAAATAGGCAAAGGCATTATTGGGGTCTTCGATAATAATTTGAGATAGATTGGTAAGAGCTGATTCTCTTTCCCCCATTTTGTACAAAGCATAACTCTGATTTATCCTGGCCAATATATTCGTTTCATCTAAACCCAAAGCTTTTTCGTATTCTTTTTCCGCAGGTTCATATAAATCTAACGAACAATAAAAGTTTCCCATATTGATGAAAGCGAAGATATCAGGTTTCATAGTTTTTCTTTCTATAATTTCTTGCAATAATTTTTCTGTTTCATTGCTGGCAAAGACAGAAGTGGTAAAGAAGGCTAATAAAATTATTAAAAAGATTACAAAATTTACTCTTAATTTTTTCCTATTCATGGCTACCGTCCTTTCTTTTTTTAATATTTTATAATTTTACGGATAAAATCGAAGAAATTTACTATTAAAGAATTTATACTTAATACTTAATATATTCAACATTATTTTTAAAAACCCTCTTTTTTTATTAAAATTTTTTTAACTTATTTTTATTATATCATTTCTGAACCGAATTCTTTTAATTTTTCAATGGAAACTTCTTAGTAATCCTAACTTTTTATAACTATAAAATATTTCACCTCTTTAGATCTTTAATTTTTTAGTTAAAGAATTAAAGATCTTTTTTATTTTATATTATATATATATTATGTTTTTAAAGCAAATCCCTCTTTTTTTATTAAAATATTTTACAAATTTACCAATATAGCAATTCTCCAATTTACCAATTACCCAATTGGATTAGTCGTTAGTGAATATAAACTTGCGTGGAGCGTGGAGCGTTTAGCGTATAGGAAAACAGTAATAAGTAATGTGTAACAAGAAAAGAGTTAGCTCATTAGTTGGTTACCTGGTTAGGATAGCGAAAAGAAAATAGAAGTTGCAAGTTGCGAGTTACAAACAGGGGCAGACCTTGTGTTTGACCGAAACAAGACCAATGAACCAGTTAATTAGAAAACTTCTAGCCACCTAAATATCAAGATATGCGTCTCGCCTGTCTAATGTTGTAATTTTTAAATCAGCATATATAATTAAAGAAGGATTTTTACTTATTTTATCGAATAAGCTAATTATAAAAGACAATTTACTTATAATAATTATTGTCAGTGTAAACTTTGGTGAGGTAGTTAGATGAAAAGTAGAATGGTATTTTCCTTTTTCTTTCTTGACACGATACTCGATACTCGATACTATACTAATTTTTAATCTCTTTTCTTTTTCTTTCTTAACTCGATACGCGATACTCGATACTATACTAATTTTTAATCTCTTTTCTTTTTCTTTCTTAACTCGATACGCGATACTCGATACTCGATACTATACTATACCTCGT
>NMQN01000617.1 GCA_003575245.1 Candidatus Atribacteria bacterium 1244-E10-H5-B2
AAATGAAAATTGGTTCAGTTATTTTTCTTTACTTATCGTTATATCCATACCATTCATTCTGAGTATATCAGATTAAATAATGCTTTGAAAATAAGAGGATTTAAACCGCAGACCAATCTCCACACTTATAAAACTTATGCCTATTTAGTGGGGATGATGTTAGTTAGAAGTTATGACCGCTCCAAGAGAGTTTATAATGCTATGTTGTGCCGAGGGTTTAAGGGTAAATTTTGGACTTTAAATCATTTTGTTTCCAAAAAAGCTGATTTTGCAGCGGGAATTGTGATGATAAGTTGTATTATGGGATTGGTGTTACTGCCATGAAAGAAAAAGAAAAGGAATCCGTAATCAAATTCGTTGACCTTTCCTTTGCCTACCCCTCCCGGGATTATATATTTAAAAAGTTAAGTTTTAATTTTTTCAAAGGAGAGAAAATTGGCCTGGTTGGGCTCAATGGAAGTGGGAAGACTACTCTATTCCATCTTATTATGGGTCTTTTAAATCCTTCGGGAGGGAAAATAGAAATTTTTAGAAAAGAACGAAAAGTAGAGAATGATTTTGTGGAAGTCAGAGAAAGAATTGGCCTTCTTTTTCAGGATCCGGATGATCAATTATTCAGTCCTACTGTGGCTGAAGATATTGCCTTTGGTCCTCTAAACTTAAGAAAAAATCATCAGGAAACTAAAAAAATCTTGAAAGAAACTTTGGAGGCTCTCGGGTTAACTGGCTTTGAAGATAGAATTACCTACAATCTTTCTTATGGAGAAAAAAGATTAGTTTCCCTAGCTACGGTATGGGCAATGAAGCCGGAGATTTTATTACTTGATGAACCTACAATCTGGCTTGATGAGGGGACTATCGAAAAGATAGTTCAAATATTAAATAGTCATCCCCATTTATCCTACATAATTATTTCTCATGATAAAAAATTTTTAAAAGAGGCTACTAATTGTATTTACCTGATGGATAACGGAAAGATAAATAAGACATAATTCTTATTTTTATTTTTGAAATGCATTTGTTATAATGAAAATCAAAAGGAGATAAAAAAGTAAACTAAAAGCAAGATATTATAATACAATAAATTGATTGAAGAGATATTTTGAAAATCTTAGCGATAAAGATAAAACTTATAGCCATACAAGACATTTATCCTATTGGAACTAAATAACCATCTAACCAGGTAACCAACTAACTAAAGAGAAGGGGGAGAAGAAATGAAAATTGGAATCGTGGGGATGCCTTTAACGGGGAAGACCACCCTGTTTAATCTTTTAACCGGCCAGCATAAAGAGACTTCTGCTTATTCCTCAAAAGGTACTAAAAATATAGGGATAGCTACTGTTTGCGATCAGAGAATAGAATATTTAAGTTCACTTTATCATCCCAAGAAGACCACTTACGCCGCTATTGAATTTGTGGACATCGGTGGAATTTCTCCAGAGTTGCCAACAAAAGAGAAGGTAGAGATATTTAGTCTTATCCAGGATGCTGAGGCCTTGCTGTTTGTAATCAGATTATTTGAAGACCCGACGGTTGCTGGTGAGAAAGATCCGATTGTTCAAGTTGAAAATTTAAGATATGAACTTTTGCTCAGAGATTTAGAGGTAGTAGAGAATCGCTTAAGTAATTTAAAAAAATCTAAGAAAGAATTAACTAATGATGAATTAATAGAAGAAGATGTTTTGGAAAAATGTGATCAATATCTAAGCGATGATAAATTTCTCTTCAGCTTTGAATTTACGGAAGATGAAATAAAGAGGATAAGTGGTTTTAGTTTTTTTACTCTAAAGCCAATAATTATTGCTCTAAATCTTAGTGAGGAACAATTTAGATCTAATGTATTTCTTGGGAAAGAGGAATCAAACCAACTTATAAAAGATAATAATATGGTGAGCATAAACATTTGTGGAAAAATGGAGATGGAAATAAGTCAACTGGAACCAGAAGAGAGACAGGTATTTTTAGAGGACCTAGGATTAAAAGAATCGGGCATTGAAAGGTTATGTCGAGTAGGTTATGAACATTTAGGTCTAATCACCTTTTTTACAGTAGTCAAGAATGAAGTTCAAGCATGGACTATTAAAAAAGGTACCCATGCAGTAAAAGCCGCCGGAAAAGTACATTCAGACATAGAAAGAGGTTTTATCCGGGCAGAAATAGCCAGATATCGGGATTTAGTTGATCTTGGTTCTATGCACGCAATAAAAGAAAAAGGACTACTAAAGATTGAAGGGAAAGATGCAATAATCGAAGATGGGGATATTATCAATTTTCGATTTAATGTTTAAAGCGTAAAAAGGGGACGGTTCTATTTTATTCTTTAATTTTATAAAATAACTAAAAAAATAGAACCGTCCCCTTTTTACGCTTTTCGTTTTTCGATATATAGTATCCGCTAAACGCTATCCGCTAGTATACGATAATTAATTTAACTCCTTATTATCTCAACGCAATACGCAATATAATGTACTCGATACTTATTTCTTTACGAGATACGATTCACGAGATACTAAATACGAAAATATTAATAGTTGACAAAAATATTTAATTATATTATAATCACTACTAAAGTAATAGTAATAGTAGTAATTAAGCGAGGTGAATTTTATGAGGCTCTCTACCAGAGCAAGATATGGTACAAGGTTAATGTTAGAATTAGCCTTAAATTTTGATAAGGGGACTATCTTTTTAAAGGATATTGCCGAAAAGGAAGAGATTTCCGAAAAATATTTAAGTCATCTGGTTATCCCCCTTAAGGCAAGTGAGTTGATAAGCTCCTCTCGAGGAGCCCACGGAGGGTATCAGTTAGCCAAATCTCCTTCCCAAATAACTCTCAAAGAGATTGTGCAAACTTTGGAAGGGGGGATAAGTTGTGTTGAATGCGTAAAAAATCCCTCTGTTTGTCCCAGAGTTTCCAAATGTGCAACTCGAGGTATCTGGGAGAAATTAGATGAAAAAATTTCCGATGAACTTAGCTCTGTTACTTTAGAGGATTTAATGAACTCGCAAAAAGAAATAAACTAATTATTGCTATCCTATTTCGCGAATATTAAATATGAAAAAGAGGTGAAATTTATGAGAGTATTGATTATGGTTTTTGTAATATTATTTATGTTTCCAGTTCTTGCATTTGCTGATGTAGAGGGCTGTGGATTTACATGGGGGTGGAATCAAATGATGAATTTTGGACCTGGAGGAGGAATCTTTATGATGTTCATGTTTGCAATTGTTATTGGATTAATAATTTATTTTATTATCACCAATACAAAATCTAATAGATATACTGGGGGGTTTAGCGAAACTTCCTTAGATATTGTCAAAGAACGATTTGCAAAGGGAGAAATTAGCGAAAAAGAATTTGAAAAAATGAAAAAAGTTTTGAAGGGTTAATTAATTTCTTATACGGGATATAAAATAGTTATAAAAATTGCGAAATAAAAAGATGTTTAGGAGAAAACTATGAATCTGTTGTCATCTATCGGCAATACACCACTTGTTGAGTTAAATAATCTAAATGGAATTTCAAAGGTAAGAATTTTTGGCAAGCTTGAAGGGAGTAATCCTGGTGGTTCAGTTAAAGATCGTCCTGCCTATTATATGCTCAAAAAAGCAGAGGAGTCAGGGGAACTTGTCAGAGGAAAAACAATACTTGAACCTACTTCGGGAAATACTGGAATTGCCCTGGCAATGATAGGAGCAGCCAAGGAGTATAAAGTAAAACTTTGTATGCCTGAATGTGTGAGTTTAGAAAGGCGGAGTATTATTGAGGCATTTGGTGCTGAAGTTGTACTCACTCCTGCAAATGAAACCACGGATGGTGCTATTAGAAAAGCCCATCAGCTCATTACTGAAGAGCCTGATAAATATTATATGCCCAATCAATTCGAAAATGAGGATAATGTTCTTGCTCATTATGAGACCACCGGGCCAGAGATATTTTCGCAAACCAAGGGAGAAATAGATGTATTTGTAGCCGGCATGGGGACCGGAGGAACTCTAATGGGGACGGGTAAATATCTCAGGGAAAAGAAGCCGCAAATTAAAGTTGTAGGAGTTGAACCAACGGTAGGAAATAAAATACAGGGGCTTAAAAATATGAAAGAGTCAATTGTCCCCAAGATATACCATTCAGAAAAATTAGATGAGAAAATTACCGTTGAGGATGATCCAGCTTATGAGGTAACCAGATTACTGGCCACAAAAGAAGGTATTTTTGTAGGCATGTCCAGTGGTGCTGCAGTTTTGGGAGCCTTGTGCGTGGCCAAAAAGATGAATTCTGGAATAATCGTAGTAATTTTACCTGATCGGGGAGATAGATATTTAAGCACTAACTTATTCAGGTCAATATGCGGCAAATGCCCGCCATAGTGGAGTAAGCGAATATTTATAGGAGTTTATCTATTTAGGACTTAAAAATAAATAAAAAATGGAAGGAAGTATAATTTTAAATTAATGCTCATTTAATAGATTATGAATATATTAATCGAATTTTTAATTGTATTTAAAGGATATCTTGTTGAAGTATTACCTTTTCTATTTATAGGGTTTCTGTTAAGCGGTTTAATTCATGAATTTGTACCGGCGAAATTAGTGGAAAGACATCTTGGTGGTAAAGGCATAAAACCCATTCTTTATACTACCCTTGCCGGGATACTTCTTCCTGTCTGCTGTATAGGTTCACTTCCAATAGCATTAAGTCTGCACCAAAAAGGAGTAAGGCTTGGTCCTGTTTTAGCATTTTTAGTGGCAACACCTGCTACCTCAATTACAGCTCTTTTAGTAAGTTATGGTCTTCTCGGATTAAAATTTACTATATTTATATTTTTCGCAGTTATTCTTATGGGACTGATTATGGGTATTGTGGGCAATGCAATTAAGCTAAAAACATTAGAAAGTGCAAAAAATTCTTTATCTTGTAAAGAAAGTAATTTTGCTTTAGATTCAATTTGTGGAATGAATGTAGATAAATGTGATGGATTGAAAACAGAATATAAAAGGGAGTCTTATTATTTTTGTTCGTCCCATTGTCAGACAACTTTTGAAAAAGATCCGGAAAAATATATTAAAAGTGATAATTCTAAAGACCGGATAAAGAATAGATTAATATCTGTGATTAGATATATTTTTTTAGATATGTTCAGGGAGATCGGGCCTGAAATATTTTTGGGTTTAATATTGGCAGCATTAGTGTCTACAATTGCTCCGGTGGGGGAATTTGTGGGGAACCATTTTAGCGGTGGATTTGGTTATCTATTCAGTCTTGTCTTTGGTTTGGCAATGTATATCTGTTCCACTGCCAGTGTGCCTTTAGTTCATGCTTTTATTTCCCAGGGCATGAATATTGGAGCTGGTATGGTATTGCTCATAGCAGGGCCGGTTACCAGCTGGGGGACTCTTTTAGTCCTGAGAAAGTCTTTTGGCGGCAAAACATTAATTTTATATTTAACTATTATTAGCATTTTAGCTCTCTCTTTTGGTTATATTTTTTATTTAATTTAGTTTGTGATAAAATGCAAATATCTTTAAGAATAAAAAAAGGGGGACGGTTCTTTTTTTACCATCTTTTTAAAATAATGATTAGAAAAAAGAACCGTCCCCCTTTTTTTATAAAGGGAGGACATATATTATGCAGGAATTTTTAATAGAGATGTTGGAATGTCCCTCCTGCCACGGGGAACTAAATTGGAAAATTATCCAGCATCAGGGGGATAGGATTGAGGAAGCAGAAGTAAATTGTAAAAAGTGTGATGGTACTTATCCCGTTAAAGAAGGAATTGGTCTTTTTCTAACTCCCGATCTACCCCGCAATGATCTTTGGGAGCAGCTTGATAGTCAATTAATTCAATGCCTTCGTGAAAATCCTCAGATTGAAAGCAAATTAATGGATGTACCATTAAATACTCTCAATCCTGCTGATCAGTTTTTTAGATCGCAGGTTTTAGAAGAACGGGGGGAGTTTGCCCAGGCCAAAGCAACAGCAAATTTTGCTTATTCTAAATTATACGCTCCTGAATATCTGAAATGCTATAATGCTCAGATTAATTACCTTATCACTCAACTCTCTATTTTTGATGGCCCAATTATTGATATTGCTTCCGGAAGGGGTGATTTAGCAGAATTGCTCGTACGTAAACTTAAACAACCAATTGTTTTTACTGACTTTAGTCCTCAAATATTACGTCGTAATCGTCGATGGTTGGAGTTTTTCGGTTTATATGAACGGGTTAGTTTGTTAGCTTTCGATGCTCGACGTTCACCTTTTAAAGATGGGGCAATTAAAATGATGACTACAAATTTAGGCCTTATCAATATCGAAAAACCTGAGAATCTTTTGAATGAATTACGGAGAATTGTTTCAGGAAAGTTTTTTGCTATTTCTAGCTTTTATCCAGAAGATGATGAAGTAAATGTAGAAACGATTAAAAAGTTAGGAGTAGATCAATTTTTATTTCGGAATTCCACTCTGGAATCTTTTTACTCTGCTGGTTGGCAGGTAAGGATGGAAAATATGATGATCGGGAAAGCTTGCCCTACTCCGAAGGGTGAGGTAATAGAGGGGGCCGGCATAGATGCCTTTCCGGTTACAGAAACTAAATTGGAGTGGGGAATATTGGAAGCACAATAAAGAGATTGAAAGGATGAAATAGAAGATTATGGTAACATTTGAAGATTTTGAAAAAATAGATATCCGGGTTGGCAAAATAATTGAAGTAAAAGATTTTGAGGAAGCCAGAAGTCTTTCCTATAAAGTAAAGATTGATTTTGGGGAATTAGGTATAAAGGCCTCTTCTGCCCAGATTACTAAATTGTATTCTAAAGAAAATTTACTTAACCGACAGATTGTAGCGGTAGTTAATTTTCCTCCCAAAAGGATAGCCGGGTTTAAATCAGAAGTTTTAATTTTAGGAGTAATGAAAGAGGGTGGAGAAGTTATTCTGCTTCAGCCTGACCGAGAAGCCCCTTTAGGCTATAAAATAGGGTAGAATAAGTTGAAAAACTCCAAAGTTGAAGGTATTTTAAATGGAAAATATAATTAATAATGAAAAAATTAATCGGGTAGCAGAATTAATTAAAGAATCTAAATATACAGTTGTACTAACCGGAGCGGGAGTAAGTACCGGATCAGGAATAGCAGATTTTAGGACCCCGGGTAAAGGTATTTGGGAGAAGGTAGACCCCTTTAAAGTTACCTCTATAACAGCATTCGAGGAGAACCCACAGCGTTTTTATCATTTTTATCAACCTCGTATCGAGATGTTGTCTCGAGTTTATCCCAATCCTGCACACAAGGCTATTACCCGTTTGGAAGAGATGGGTTATGTAAAATGTCTAATTACTCAAAATATCGATAACCTGCACCAGAGGGCAGGCTCGAAGAAAATTATTGAAGTTCATGGAACTTTAAGAGAAGCTATTTGCCGAAAATGTGGAAAGATGATCTCTTCGGAGGTGCTACTGGAAAAAATAGAAACAAGTGAAGAGAAAGTCCCCTATTGTGAATGCGGCGGAGTATTTAAACCAAATGTAGTCCTCTTTGGAGAGATGCTTCCCAATTTAGATAGTGCCATTTACCAATCTATGCAAGCAGATTTGATGCTGACTGTCGGTTCATCACTCCAGGTTAGCCCGGTGAATATGTTACCCCAATATTGTCTGGATAGAGGAGGTAAATTAATCATTGTTAATTTTATGTCCACTCATCTGGACCATTCAGCTGAGGTAGTGGTCAAGGGAGATGTTTGTGATTTTTTACCGGCAGTTGTAGAAGTCTTGAGAGGAAAATAGTTGTAATTAAAGATAAAGCCGTCCCTTTTTTAAAAAAATATTTATAAAAATTTGACAAAATTGTTTAAAGAGGTAGAATATAATAGACAAAGTTAATATAAATGGCTGGTCCTTCTTACTAAAAAGAGATGCTAAAAACAATCCATTAATCCCTGAAAACAGAGATTGTTTATGAGGGATCTCTTGTGTTTTAATAATGTTATCGTTAAGAGGTTGGAATCTCCGTTTTTGTTTCTACCTCCTACAAGAAACGTTATTGGACTTAAGAGAAATAATAACGAAAAGGAGGTATGAAACATGGAAGGTAGTAAATTATATGTAGGTAATCTTAAATATTCTGTAACTAATGAGCAACTAACAGAATTATTCTCAGCTCATGGTGAAGTTAAGAGTGTTAACATCATTGAAGGTAAAGGCTTTGGATTTGTAGAAATGTCTTCTTCGGAAGAAGCTGAAAAGGCCAAAGAAGCTTTAAATAATACCGATTTCGATGGTCGTCCTTTAAAGATTGACGAAGCCCGTCCACCGAGACCAAGAAGCGAATATCGTAGATACTAAAGTAGTATCTCGTAATTAAAATTTGATTTAGTATACTTAAATTTGTTCTGTTTAAATATCAAAAAAATGGGGCCAGCCATTTTAAATGTATTTAAAAAATAGAATAATACAATAGGGGAGCTTATTAAGGCTGAGAGTGTTTTTAGTAAACAGACCCTTAAAACCTGATCTGGGCAATACCAGCGTAGGGAATTAAAACATCAGCGTTTTTATTAAACCGCAGATTGCGATTAAAAGATCAGGTCTGCGGTTTTTTATTTAAATAAATTACTTTAAAAGGAGGGGAGACTTTTAATGAAAGGAAATCAAGTAAAAATTATGACAGAGGTTGGTATGGCAGTGGCGTTGTCTGTTATTTTGAATTTTATTCCTTTGTGGAGGATGCCTCAGGGAGGGTCAATTAGCCTTGAAATGCTACCGATTTTAATTATTGCTTTACGCTGGGGAGTCAGCCCGGGTATGATGGCCGGAGTAGTATACGGTTTAGTTCAATTAGCATTTGGCCCCTTCATTATACATCCAGCACAGCTGGTATTAGATTATCCTTTGCCTTATATGTTGGTCGGATTAGCAGGAATATTCTCAAACAAGATAGATTTAAAGGCAAAGGGTAGTACCTATGGCTGGTTATTATTAGCTGTTTTTACTGGTGGACTGGGAAGGTTTGTTAGCCACTTCTTTTCCGGGGTTATATTTTTTGCTCAGTATGCTCCGGAAGGTCAAAGTCCATGGGTATATTCAGCTATATATAATATCAGTTACCTTTTACCAGCACTATTGCTAAGCTATGTGATTATAATACCATTAATAAAGATTCTGGTAATTAGTGAAGGTGAAAACCAAAGATGAGAGGATAATTTATGTCAACGAATAAAACGGTTGTTGTCTTAAACGGAGAATTGAAAGGGGATAGGGAAGAATTTAAAAAACTAATTGGAGAGAAAGATATATTCTTTATTGCTGCTGATGGCGGAGCTTTATTTCTGGAGAGTATAGGCTTTTTACCCGATGTGATTATAGGTGATTTTGATTCACTTACCAAGGCACAATATCAACGTTATGAAAAATTGGGAGCCAAAATTATAAAATACCCTGTTGAAAAAGATGAAACTGACGGTGAACTGGCACTCCAATATTGTAAGAGAAGGGGTTTGGATAATATTATTATCATTGGCTTTGCAGGGGGGCGATTAGATCAGCAGTTAGCCAATATCTTTCTCCTGGAATATGCTTTTAGAAATGGGATAACCGCATTTATTAAGGAACCAGGGCTGGAAATGGGGATAATAGATAGAGAAAAAGTGTTTTTTCAAAAAATAGGCACCGGGCTTTCTTTAATTCCCTTAGATGAAAAGGTTATCGGTGTTACTGTAACGGGATGTAAATATTTACTCGAATCAGGAAGTTTATTAAGATATAAGACCAGGGGGATTAGCAATATAATTGAACAGGAAAAAGTTGTTATCACCGTTCGTAAAGGTTTATTATTATATGTTCTGAATCAGTCGGAATAACCATGGCCACGGTCTACTAAATCATTTAGTCCGCTTGTAATCATGTTTACAAACCCAAACTAATTCTTATAGCTTCATCTATTTTCTTCATGATTACATCATCGAAATGCTCGAGTTTTTTAACTATTCGTTCTTTTGATATGGTTCTTATTTGATCACCTTGAATAATACTATCTAAATTTAATCCTCCTTTTTCTTTCTTTACCCAGACATCTGTAGGATATTCTTTAGATATTTCTTTTTGGCTGGTTATAATTGCTATAATAGTTGTTGGGGAAAATTCATTCCCAATATCATTCTGAATTATAACACAAGGTCTTATTTTTCCGGTTTCTGAGCCCTTAACCGGTTCTAAATCTACTAAAATAGTATCCCCTCTTTTAATATCCATTTTTTAAACATTTTCTCCATCGGTGTATTTAAAGTCTTCACATATTTTAAGATTTAATTTAGCTTTTGCTTTATATCCTTCAGCTAACTCTTTTTTAAGTTTTTCCTCTTTTATTTTACTGGCATATACTTCAGTTGCTTCCCGGACAAATTCACTCAAATTCATATTTAATTCTTTGCTGGTTCTTTTTATTTCATATAATAAATTATCCGAGAAGTTTATATTTATTCTTTTCATTTTTAGTCACCTATCATTAAGATCCTTTTCTCTTAAAAATCCTATTGTACATATTTATTATACATATTAAATATACACCTATATATACATCTTGTCAACACTTATTATTAACATGTTATTAACACACTTATTATTAATATAATATCGAGTATCGAGTTAAGAAAGAGAAAGAAAAGATAGAAAAAAGCGGCATTCTTCTTTTTATCTAACTACCAATTAGATTTTACACTAACCATTAAATACGTATCACGTATTGCGTTAAGAAAGATAAAGAAAATAAATTAATTGAAAGTAGAGAAAAGACGTAAGCATAACTTTTTGTACCTAACTGCCCCCACTAAATTTGCACTAATAATAAAGTATAAAAACAAAAAAAGTTTGTAGAAGAAAAAAAATAAGTGTAAAATATTAAATATCAGTATTCAGAAGAGAAGGAGGAATTTCTAAATTGTTTAACAAAATTGCCAATATAGTAAGAGGGTTGGCTGTAGATATGATAGAGACTGCTCACTCCGGTCACCCGGGATTACCTTTGGGTTGTGCAGAAATTGGAGCAGCACTCTTTGGAGATGTATTAAAATATGATTCTTCTGCCCCGGATTGGCCGGATCGAGATCGTTTTGTGCTCTCTGCCGGACATGGTTCAGCTTGGTTATATTCTCTGTTACATCTTTCGGGATATAATCTTTCTTTGGAGGATTTAAAAAAATTCAGACAGTTTAATTCTAAAACTCCCGGTCATCCTGAATATAGAGAGACTCCCGGAGTGGAAGTTACTACCGGGCCCTTGGGACAGGGTTTTGCTAATGCTGTGGGGATGGCTCTGGCAGAAAAGATATTAGCTTCCAGATTTAATACTGAGAATTATAAAATTGTTGACCACTATACCTACACCCTTTTAAGTGATGGCTGTATGATGGAGGGCATTACTGCTGAAGCCGCCTCACTGGCCGGACACCTGGGTCTGGGAAAATTAATCACTATCTATGATGATAATAGTATCTGTCTTGCCGGAGAGACTAAAGCAACTTTTACCGAATCGGTAGCAGATAGATTTAGAGCTTATAACTGGAAAGTAATTGACTATATTAACGGTCATAGCATTGAAGAATTTAAAGCAGCTATTATTAAAACTAAAGAAACCGAAGATAAACCCACTTTGATTATAGCTAAAACCCATATTGGTTATGGTGCCCCTACCAAGCAGGATTCTAGCACCTGTCATGGCGCACCTTTGGGAGAAGAAGAAGTAAAAGGTTTAAAGAAAAATTTAGGATTACCTTCGGAGGAGAAATTTTACATTTCATCTGAGGTTAAAGAATTTTTTGAAGACAGAAAAAAACAACTTACCAAAAAAAGAGAAGAGTGGGAAAATAAATTCACCCAATGGGCTCAAAAATATCCTGAACTCAAAGAACAATGGGATAAAGCATTAAATTTAATTATTCCTCAGGATTTAGAACTGGATAGCCTAAAAATAAAATCTCCAGCAGCTACCCGAGTAGCGTCATCGATAGTTTTAAATAAACTTGCCGATAAAATCCCTTATCTTATCGGAGGTTCAGCTGATTTATCTCCTTCTACCAAAACATATCTTAATAACTATGGGGAAGTTCAAAAAAATAATTTTAAGGGCAGAAACCTCAGGTTTGGAGTTAGGGAACATGCAATGGGGGCAATTGTTAATGGTATAGCAGCACACAAGGGATTGAGACCTTATTGTTCTACCTTTTTTGTCTTTTCTGATTATATGCGTCCGGCTATTAGAGTGGCTGCCTTAATGGGGCTCCCGGTAATCTATATTTTTACCCATGATTCTATAATGGTGGGAGAAGATGGTCCCACTCATCAACCGGTGGAACAGCTTGAATCTCTAAGGCTTATCCCCGGTTTAAAAGTCATCAGACCTGCCGATGAAGAAGAGACCAAATTAGCCTGGAAGGAAGTTTTGAAAAGGACAGAAGGTCCAACTGCCCTGGTTTTATCCCGACAGAATTTACCTCATCTGGAAAAATGCCGTGGTACAAAAGAATTCTCCCGGGGTGGCTATGTAATATCCCATAAAGAAAAAGAAGCGCCCCGGGTAGTATTAATGGCCAGCGGTAGTGAAGTTTCGATAGCCGTAAAGGTAAACTTTATTTTAAAAGTGAACGGTATTACCGGTCGGGTAGTATCTGTTCCGGACAGGGAAGAGTTTTTAAGACAGGAGAAAAAATATATAGAAGAGGTCCTGGGACCCAAAAACGCACTTCGGATAGTGATTGAAGCTAATACCGGACAGGGATGGTATCAGTTATTAAACGATTCTTATTACACAATATTTATGAAGTCTTTTGGCAAGAGTGCACCGGCTAAGCAATTAGCTGAATGCTTTGGTTTTACTCCTGAGAAAATCGCTCAAAAAATCATTCAACTCTTATAATATATGACAGGGGACGGTTATTTGACAAAGTCTTTTCTTATGACTACGGGAACAGTTTTTAATATTCAAAGATATTCGATTCATGATGGACCAGGAATTCGAACCGCAGTCTTTTTAAAAGGATGTCCGCTTAATTGCTGGTGGTGTCAAAATCCTGAAAGTCAGTTAAGCGGGCAGGAAATGATATTTTGGGGAGATAGATGCATAGGCTGCGGAGCATGTTCTACGATTTGTCCTTCTGGTGCTATTCAGATAAAAAATGGTATTCCGGTTACTGAAAAAGAGAAATGTATTCTTTGCGGAAAGTGTATAGAAAAATGCCCAGCTTTAGCCCGGGAAATGATAGGGGAAAAATTAACCACCGGAGAGGTTATAAAAGAGATAGAAAAAGATCTAATATTTTATGAAGAATCTGGCGGGGGAGTGACCTTCTCCGGTGGAGAACCATTGAGACAATCTGAATTTTTAGGAGGACTCCTAAATAGCTGCAGAGAAAAGAAGATTCACACCGCAGTCGATACCTCCGGATATATTTCCTGGGAAATTTTAAATAAAATAAGCTCCAAGGTAGATTTATTTTTATACGATCTTAAGATAATGAATAGCGGAAGGCATAAAAAATATACCGGGGTATCCAATGAGATAATTTTAGAAAATTTAAAGAAACTTTCCTCAGTGCACAATAATATCTTTGTTCGTTTTCCGGTTATCCCTGGCATAAACGATGATTATCAAAATATCAGGGAAATAGGAGAGTTTCTATCTTCCTTAAAGATAACTCAGGTGAATCTTCTCCCTTATCACTATATAGGCATAGATAAATACAGAAGATTGCGAATGACCTATAAGTTAGCAGACATCCAACCTTCTTCAGAAGAAAAATTATCCGAGATATCCGTGATTTTAAGGAAGTTTAATCTGAATGTGAAATTAAGAGGTTAATCTTTATGAATGAAAGAGTGGAAAAATTAAGACAGGAAAGTTTAAATACTCAACCTTATATTTCTATCCAGCGAGCAAGTTTAGTAACTGAAGCGTATAAGATATATGACGGGACAGTTTCGGTTCCTGTTCTTCGCGCTTTAGTTTTTCAACATGTGTTGGAAAATAAAAGCATATGTATTAATAAGGGAGAGCTTATTGTAGGAGAGCGAGGAGAAGCTCCCAGGGCTACTCCCACCTTTCCAGAATTATGTTGCCACAGTCTTGAAGACCTTGAACTGATTAATAATCGAAAGAAGATTTCTTTTACAGTAAATCAAGAAGTAAAGGAAATTCAAAAAGAGAAGATTATCCCTTATTGGAAAAACAGATCAATGCGCAATCGGATATTTAAAGAGATGACTCCAGAGTGGAAAGATTGTTACACAGCCGGAATATTTACCGAATTTATGGAGCAGAGAGCTCCCGGACATACGGTGGCTGATGATAAGATATATCAAAAAGGTTTTTCTGATTTTATCCAGGATATAGAAAAAAATATACAGAATCTTGATTATTTAAATGATCCTAAAGCTTATGATAAACAGGAAGAATTAAAGGCCATGCTTATTTGTGCTAAGGCAATAATTAGGTTTGCCGAACGTTATGCCGAAAAGGCCTTAGAGATGGCTGATGCCGAAAAAAATCCTCGAAGAAAAAAAGAGTTAAAAAAAATTGCCGAAGTTTGTTCATATGTCCCTGCCGATTCTCCCCGCAATTTTTGGGAAGCCCTCCAGATGTACTGGTTTGTTCACGTAGGAGTTATCACCGAACTTAATACCTGGGATTCCTTTAATCCAGGCAGATTAGATCAACATCTATATCCTTTTTATAAAAAGGGATTAGAAGAAGGGACACTGACTCAGGAGAAAGCGAAGGAACTTTTAGAGTGTTTCTGGATAAAATTCAATAATCAACCGGCACCACCCAAAGTAGGGGTAACTTTAGCAGAAAGTGGGACCTATACCGATTTTGCCAATATTAATAATGGTGGATTAAAGGTAGACGGTTCTGATGGAGTGAATGACTTGACCTACCTGATACTCGATGTAATCGATGAAATGAGATTATTGCAGCCCAGTACCAATATTCAATTGAGCGAGAAAAGTCCGGATAAGTTTTTAAAACGGGCTAGCGAGATAATTAGAAAGGGTTGGGGACAGCCTTCGGTATTTAATGCCGAAGAAGTTATCGAAGAGATGCTCAGACAGGGTAAATCTTTAGAGGATGCCCGATGTGGCGGTACAAGTGGTTGTGTGGAGACCGGTGCCTTCGGCAAAGAGAGCTACATCTTAACCGGTTATTTTAATTTAGTAAAAGTTCTGGAGATAACTTTAAATAACGGTAATGATCCCCAGACTGGTAAGAAAATAGGAATAAAAACTGGTGAAGCAACCCAGTTTAATTCTTTTGAAGAATTAATGGCTGCCTTTAAAGGACAGCTTCACCATTTTACAGATATAAAAATAAAGGGAAATAATATAATCGAAAGATTATATGCTACTTATATGCCCGCTCCATTCCTCTCTATAATAATTAGTGATTGTATTGAAAAAGGAAAGGATTATAATGCCGGAGGAGCTCGCTATAATACCGATTATATTCAGGGCGTGGGAATTGGGACTATCACTGATAGTCTTTCAGCAATTAAATATCATGTCTTTGACCGGAAAAATATAAGTATGAAAAAATTAAAAGAAGTATTAAAAGATAATTTTGTTGGCCACGAAGAGATACGCCAATTGTTTTTAAACAAGACCCCTAAATACGGGAATGATGATGATTATGCCGATGATATTATGAAATTAGTATTTAATGCTTTTTATAAGGAAGTAAACGGAAGAAAAAATACCAAAGGAGGAGTTTACAGGATTAATATGCTCCCTACAACCTGCCATATTTATTTTGGTTCAGTAGTGGGAGCTACACCAGACGGGAGAAGAGAGAAACAACCGCTCTCCGAAGGTATTTCCCCGGTACAGGGGGCAGACCGTTTGGGACCCACGGCAGTTATTAAATCAGCAGCCAAGATGGATCAGGTAAAAACAGGCGGGACTCTTCTAAATCAAAAATTCACTCCCCAACTATTAAAAGGAGAAAAAGGCATAGACAGCCTTGCTAGTCTGATTAGATCCTATTTTAAATTAGGGGGGCACCATATACAATTTAATGTAGTAAGTGCTGATATTCTAAGAGCTGCTCAAAAAGAACCTGAAAAATACCGAAATCTTATTGTACGAGTAGCAGGTTACAGTGATTATTTTAATAATCTCAGCAAGACCTTACAGGATGAGATAATCAGCCGAACAGAACATCAATTTTGTTGAAATAATTAGTGTAAAATTTAGTAGGGTGGTAAATAAATAAATTATTAGTTAAATAAATTTGACAAAATTATAAACTGTGTTATACTTGTGAAGTTAAAGTTTGTTAGATGAAAACGACTGGCCTTTGTTACTGAAAAGAGATGCTAACAACAATCAACCGAGTTCTTTATAACAGATTGTTAAAAAAGGATCTCTTGTGTTTTAATAATGTTATCG